>JANMGF010000193.1:0-2844 GCA_031374535.1 Polyangium sp. (in: bacteria) | reverse complement strand
AGACGTTCGAGCTCGAAGCCGACGGCCTGCTCGCCGTGGCAATCCAGCACGAGAACGATCACCTCGACGGCGTGCTGATGATCGATCGCGTGGGGATGCTGAAGAAACGCATCATCCAGCGGAAGATGCAGAAGCGCTCGGAAGCGACGGGCTGAGGTGGTCTGCTCCCCTCTCCCAGAACGGGAGAGGGGCCGGGGGTGAGGCCCTACCGCGGAAACGCAAGGGGCCCGCTGACATACGCGTCACGGCCGCAAAGCGCCCAGCGTGGATCCACGATCCGCGGCGCGTCACTCGGCGTATCGGGGCCCGCCCAGTCCACTGCGCCGGGACGGCCCCGCGGCCCGAGCAGGATGGGCGCGATGAACGCGTGAAGCTCGTCCGCATGGCGCGACGCGAGCAAGCTACCCGCGAGCTCGGCGCCACCCTCGACGAGGATCGACACGACGCTTTGAGCCGCAAGGATCCGCAGCGCCGCAGCGACGTCCACGCGCCCTTCCGCCGAGTTCGGGACACGCAAGACCACGCAGCCTGCATCCACGAGCGCTTGCTCATCGGCGCCGGGCGCGTCCTCGCCCGTGAGAACCCACGTCGCGATCTCGCGCGCTGTCTGCACGAGGCGGCTGTGCAGCGGCAAGCGGAGGTGCGTGTCGAAGACGACGCGCGTCGGCGTGCGTCCCTGCTCGGTGAGCCCCGGCGTGCGCACGGTGAGCCGCGGGTCGTCCGCGAGCGCCGTGCCGATGCCGACCGCGACGACATCGTGTTGCGCGCGAAGCTCTTGCACCTTCGCCCGCGCCTCGGGGCCCGTCACCCACTTGGAAGCGCCGCTGCGGGTCGCGATGCGTCCGTCGAGCGAGAGCGCGAGCTTCAACGCGACGTAAGGCATGCCCGTCGTGATGAACTTCGCCCACGGAGCGATGAGCGCACGCGCCTCGCCGCCGGCGACGCCGACGTCCACCGTGATCCCGGACTCCGTGAGGCGCGCGGCGCCACCCCCCTCGACGTTCGGGTTCGGATCGAGGCAACCGATGACCACGCGGCGGATGCCCGCTCGCAGGATGGTGTCCACGCAAGGCGGCGTGCGTCCGTGATGGTTGCAAGGCTCGAGCGTGACGAACAACATGCCGCCACGCGCAGCCTCGCCGGCGCGCCGGATCGCGACCGTCTCGGCGTGCTCCTCGCCAGCGCGCAGGTGGTAGGCCGTCGCGACGACCTCGCCGGTTTCACCCACGACCACGGCCCCGACCGGCGGGTTGGGCGATGGCTGAGACTTCCTCGCCTCCTCGAGCGCGAGGCGCATCGTGACGAGATCAAAATCGGTGTCGGGCGCAGTCGTCATGGGGTCAGCCCGGATCTACTAGGGCCCCTTCGCCTTCACAAGCTTGCCAAGCTCGCGCAGGAACTCGTCCACGTCCCGGAAGGAGCGGTAGACGCTGGCGAACCGGACGTAGGCGACCTCGTCGAGGTCGCGGAGGTGGTTCATCACCCGCTCCCCGAGCTCCGCGCTCGTGACCTCGCGCCGCTCGGACTCTTGCACCTCACGCTCGATCGAATCCACGACGACCTCCAGCCGGTCCACCGACACCGGCCGCTTGCTACACGCCGTCCGGAGCCCACGCATGAGCTTGGCGCGGTCGAAGGGCTCCCGCCGTCCGTCTTTCTTCACGACGGTCGGAAGGACGTCCTCGACACGCTCGTACGTCGTGAACCGCCGCCCGCATGCGGCGCACTCGCGGCGCCTGCGCACGACGTCCCCCGAACCGGGCGCGCGGGACTCGACGACCTTGTCCTCGAGATGCCCGCAGAACGGGCACCTCATCGCTCAGCCCTCGAAGCGGGAAAACACGAGCGCAACGTTGGTGCCCCCGAAGCCGAACGAGTTCGACATGACGTTCCGAAGCTTCCGCTCGCGTGCCACGAGCGGGACACAATCGAGCACGCAGTCCGGATCCTGGTCCTCGAGGTTCGCCGTGGGCGGGACGCGGCCCTCGTGAATGGCGAGCACGGAGAGAGCCGCTTCGACCCCGCCCGCGCCGCCGAGCAAATGTCCCATCACGGACTTCGTCGAGCTCACCCAGAGCCCGTGCCCGGTCGCGTGCTCGCCGAAGATCTTCACGATGGCGCGCGCCTCCTCGAGATCGCCGTACTGCGTCGAGGTGCCGTGCGCGTTGATGTAGTCGATGTCGGTCGGCGCGAGCTTCGCATCGGCGAGCGCTTGCCGCATCGCGCGTTGCGCGCCCTCCCCTTCGGGCGCGGGCTTCGTGAGGTGGTAGGCGTCGCACGTCGCGCCGTAGCCGGTGATCTCGCCGTAGATCCTCGCGCCGCGGCGCTTGGCGTGCGTGAGCGACTCGAGCAGCAGCGTCGCCGCGCCCTCGCCCATCACGAAGCCGTCACGGCCGCGATCCCAGGGGCGGCTCGCCCGCGTGGGATCGTCATTGCGCCGCGAGAGCGCGTGCATGGCGCCGAAGCCCGCGGCGGCCATCCCGGTGATGGTCGCCTCCGTGCCGCCGGCGAGCATGAGGTGCGTGCGCCCGTGCCGGATCCACTCGAACGCCTCGCCCACGGAGTGCCCGCTCGAGGCGCACGCGCTCGTGTTGCAGTAGCTCGGCCCCCGAAGGTTCAAGGCCATCGCGACCTGCCCCGCGGCGAGGTTCGCGATGACCGTCGGGATGAAGTACGGGCTGACCTTGGAGGGCCCCTTCTCGTGAAGGGTCAAGGCGTGCTGGTAGAGGTTCTCGAGCAACTCCGGCCGGTTACGGATCGCAATCCCGATCGCATCATCGAGCGGCAGCTTGATCCGGGCTGGCGGCGCGGCCCGCATTTCTGTCACGAGACCATAGGGCTGTC
>JANMGF010000188.1:0-2688 GCA_031374535.1 Polyangium sp. (in: bacteria) | reverse complement strand
CGCCTCCGTGTACGGTCAGATCACCCTTGCGTGCAGCTTGCGGCATGGCGCGCTCCTAGCAGTTGATCTTCACGAAGGGGCCGCCGTGAATGACGACCTCGCCGCCGGCCTTGAGCTTGATGTCGCCGTCGGCCTTGAGCGTGATCGTGGGTCCGTCGAGCACGATGGTGGCCTTGCCCGTGGTCAACGTGATCTTGCCGTCGACCATCTCGATCATGGTGTCTTGCTTCTCGACATCGGGGTTGCCCATGGACTCGACCTTGAGATCCTTGGGTTTGGCCATGATGAGCGTGTACTTCGCGCCGACGAGCGTGGTGTCGACGGCGCCGACGACGCTCGAACGGTTTGCGCCCACGACCATCGTGCGGTTCGCGCCGGTGCGTTCGGTCTCGTTGCGCTTCACGAGCTTCGAGAGATCACGCTGCGCCTGGACGAAGAAGAGCTCCTTGCCCGCCTTGTCCTCGAACATGATCTCGTTGAAGCCGCCGTTCGTCGGCGAGCTGTTCGTCTTCCAGGTGCTCTTCGTCTTCTCGTCGGGCAGCTTGTACGGCACGCGGTTCTTGCCGTTGTAGAGGCGGCCCACGATGACGGGTTCGTCCGGGTTGCCCTCCCAGAAGCCGACGAGGACCTCCTGCCCGATGCGCGGGATCGTCATCATGCCGTACGCGGCGCCGGCCCAGCCCTGGCTCACGCGGATCCAGCAGGTGGAGGTCTCGTCGTACTTGCCGTCGCGATCCCAGTGGAACTGCACGCGGACGCGGCCGTACTCGTCGGTGTAGATCTCCTCGCCCTTCGGTCCGACGACGAACGCGCTCTGAAGGCCGTTGATCTTGGGGCGCGGCGTGCGTTGCGCGGGCCGGTGGAGCACGTCGATGAACGTGGCCTCGCCGGAGAGCGTCCACTCGCCGTCAGGCGTTCCCTCGTGAAGCGCCTCCAGGACGAGCAACTTCTTGCCCGGGTCGAGGTCCTCGCGCGGGTGGTTGTCGATGCTGAAGATCACGCCGGGCGAAAGATCGAAGGCGTTCGCTTCGTAGGAGACGACGCGTTTCGTGCGGCGCTCGGCCTCGAGCAGGATGTCCGTGCGGCGCTTGCCTTCCTTGTCGTCGGTGAAGGCGCCGTGCTCGTAGACGTATTGCTCGAGGAACTCTTCCTTCTTCGTCTTCTCGGCGTCGCCGCGCAGGAGGAACTTGGGTTTTTCGAAGTCGAAGTCGCGGATCACCGCGGCGCCCGGGCGCACCTGATGGGCGAGGTGGACGCGGCACATCCACTCGTTGTTGCCGGGCTGGTTCGGGTTCTCCGCGTGACGGATGGGCGGGCGCGCCTCGCCGCGCGTGGGCGCGTCGGCGATGTGGAGATCACTCACCATGCCGGTTTGTCCCGGGGCCTGGCCGAACCAGTACGAGATGCCTTCTTCCTCGAGGAGGCGGCTCACGAAGGCGAAGTCGGTCTCGCCGTACTGCACGCGGTAGTCGTGCTCGGGGTGCGGCTCGGTGATCTTCATCTTCGGCTCGATGCCGTACTCGCCGAGGATCTTCTTCACGATGTCGGGCACCGAGATCTTCTGGAAGATCCGGTTGCCCTTGCGTTGCGTGAGCAGCCACATCGTGGGCACGATCCGGACGAGGTACGTCGAGAGGCCCATCGAGGTCCCGGTCGGCGGCTCGACGTCGATCTGCTCGGCGTGGCTGACGACCCCGGTCCACACGCGTGGCACGTTGAGGTTGCCAATCGCGAGCAGGCCCCCGGCCTTGCCGACGAGCGATTCGAGGTCGATGTCCTCCTTCGGCGAGCGAGCGACGACGTTCGCGCTGAAGAGCGTGGAGATCCCCTCGTGGACCGAGAAGTGCCGCACCGAGAGGCTCTGTTCGCCGGACTCGAACGAGAGATCGAGGATCGCCATTGGCACAGCCTACGGAAGGGTGCGCCAATCATGCAAGGGCGCCGAGCCATTCTCCCGCAAAGACACCCGGTGTCACCATGGGGGATGGCCTATTCGTGAAAAATGCTGCCGGGGGTGTAGGGTATCGTGATCAGGACTGCGTCGTGGGGGCGTGGTGACCCAACATCCCGGGGTGGGAGGTCAACGCGTGACGGCGCGGAGCTGCTTCTTGAAGGTCAGGCGCACGACGGGGACGATCGTGGGGTCGTCCTGGATTTCGCGCTCGAATTGGAGGACGTCGAAGTAGCCGCAGCGGCTCTTGCCGGGATAGGCGCGGCAGGCCTCGGGGCGGCCTTCATAGATGGTGCAGCCGCGGGTGACGGGGTCGAGGAACTTGCAGGCCTTGCCGAAGATGTCGTCCTTTTTGCGGCGAAGGATGCGGCCGCCGAAGCGCTGCACGGTGAAGCGTTTCTCGGCGACGTCTTTGGTGACGCCGAAATGGGCGGCGAGGCGCTTGACGTCCTTCGCCGTCACCTCGACGCGCTCGTAGATGGAGCAGCAAAAGGCCACGCACTTGGTGCAATCGTATTGAACACGCGTTCGTCCGGCTGCCACGGCTGACTCCAGGGAGAATGGGAAAGGGTGGGCATGCCGGTCTCTCGACGCGGCGGCGCGAGTCTAGGCGTTTCGGCGGTGCGGGTCCATGGGGTGACGCGGAGTTCGTCCGGGCTGGAGGACGATTCCGCAGGGACGGGGCCGGCGCGTCCAGGACGGCCCGTTTTGTGTTCTTTCTCGCATTCCACCATGGC
>JANMGF010000158.1:0-3193 GCA_031374535.1 Polyangium sp. (in: bacteria) | reverse complement strand
GTCGACGGCAAGGCCGTGGTTCAGGTCGATCACGAGGGTGTCGTTCTGATCGATGAGGTCGACGCCCACCTGCACGTCTCCTGGCAGCAGCGGATCGGGTTCTGGCTCAAGGAGCACTTCCCGAACGTGCAGTTCATCGTCACGACGCACAGCCCCTTCGTCTGCCAGGCTGCCGATCCGAAGGGGCTGATCCGGCTGCCAGCCCCCGGTGAAAAGGACGCTCGCGTCGAGCACGTCTCGGAGGATCTCTACAACACCGTCGTCTACGGCGACGTCGACGACGCGGTCATGACGGCCTTGTTCGGGCTGGAGCGGCCCCACTCGGACCGGGCCGAAGAGCTACGCAGCCGCGTCGCGAAGCTCCAGGCAAAAATGATGCGCGGCCACGCAACTCCCGAGGAGAAGGAGGAGATGAAATGCTTGTCAGCGCGACTGCCGAAGACGGGGAGCTTCCTCGTCCAGCAGACGCTGCGCAAGCTGGGAGATCCGGGGTGAGAAAGCTGCGAAGGGAACCGCTGAGCGAGCAAGCGACGCGGGTCCTGTGGAAACAAACCGTCAAGATCGTGCAAGCAGGCAGCTCGGCGCCCTCGCGAAGCAAACGCGCGAAGGCCCGCAGGGACGAGGCGAAGCGGCTCTGGGATCAGAAGGCCGTGAAGACCTTCGAGGAGGTCCGGACGACGCTGAAGAACATGGCGTCCGGCGTCGAGCGCTGCATGTACTGCGAGAGCAACGAGGGCACGGACATCGAGCACTTCTGGCCGCTCGGGCGGGCCCCTTGCCGCGCGTTCGACTGGAGCAACTATCTGCTCTCGTGCAGCGCCTGCAACAGCAACCACAAGGGGTATCGTTTCCCGCGCAAGCACGGGCAGCCTCTCTTGATCAACCCGACGGAGGACGATCCGCTGGACCACCTCGTCCTGACGCCGACGGGCAAGTTCGTACCCATCACGGAAAAGGGCGAGACCAGCATCCCCGTGTTCGGGCTCGACCGCGGTCCCCTGGAACGGAGCCGTGTGATCGCGTGGGTCGCGGTCGATAGCTTGATCATCCGCTACGCGAACGCCTGCGCGAGGGGCGATTCATCGTTGGCGCTCGGTACACAAAAAGCGCTCTGCGAGTACCCCCAAGTGAGTGTCTTCGCCGCGCTCCTCCGCGTCGCGGAAGGCATGGGCGCGGAGGACTTCATCAGCCCCGAGTGCCTCGTAGCCCTGGCTGCGCACCCGGAGATCAAGAGCTGGCTCGACGGGTAACCGACGCACGCCGCGCCCTCCCCCACACCAGGAGCACGAGCCCCACCGGCACGAGCGCCCCGAGGCACACCCACTGCGCCGCCGTGAGCCCGTGCCACCGTGGATCCGGCATCCGGCCAAAATCCTCCGCGCGCAAAAAATCCAGCCCGAAACGTAACATCCCGTAGGCCAGCGCGAGCGCCCCCGTCACGACGCCCGGCCGCGCCCCTCGACGCGTCGCCACCACCACGATCGCGATCAGCACCGGCGTCGCCGCCCACTCGAGCAGCCCCAGATCGAACCGCGCGCCGCCCGGATACCGCACCGCGAGCCACGACGTCGACAGCCGGCCCGGATGATCATGCACGAAGGCGCACCCCGCCCGCGCCAGCACCCATCCGAACGGGAACGCATACGCGCTCGCATCCGCCACGCCGAGCACCGGCATCCGAAGCGCCCACGCGAGGCCCACGAGCCCCACGAGCGCCCCGAGAAAACCACCCGCCGTCGAGAGCGTGCCGCCTCCCCCCACGAGCCGCCCCACCACGTACGCGCCCCCGATCGCAAGCGCCACCGTCCCGATCGCCAGCGCCTCGATCGCCCACGGCGATCCGAGCCCGAGCGCCCGCGCGCGCCGCACCAGCACGAGGTGGTTCACGATCACCGAAAGCGTCAGCAGGATCCCGAAGGCCTGGAGCCCAAAAGGCAAGGTCGGAAACGTCAGGTAAGGAATCACGAGGGGCTGCTACGATGCCACGGCATGGGCGCCGAACGCACGAGCTCGCGCCGCCGCTCTTCCTCGTCCTCGTCCTCGCCTTCGTCCTGCCCGCGCGCGATCCTGCTCTTCGCCTCGGCCAGCGCACTCCTCGCGCTCCTGCGTTTCCAGGGAAGGGCCCTCGGCGGAGCCCTCGTCCAGCCGCTCGGCCTCGAAACACGCTGGGCACGGCACGCTGGATGGGCCCTCGCGCACGTGATCTTGCTCCTCGTCGTGCCGCTCGTCCTCGCCCGGGTGGGATTCGGCCTCGGGCCGCGGGATCTAGGGCTCGGGCGCGGGGACCTTCGGCGCTGGGGGAAGGTCACGCTCGGGCTCCTGCCCCTCGTGGTGATCGTCGCCGCCGTCCTGGTCCACGCACCCGGGGTCGCCGCGTTTTACAGGGCGCATACCGCGGGGGTCTCCGGCGTCCTCGCGTGGATCGCCTGGATCAGCATGTGGGGCGCCGCGTTCCTCGCGTGGGAGTTTTTCTTTCGTGGCCTGCTCGTCGTGGGGCTCGCGCGGGACCTGGGAGGGCCCGCCGCGGTCCTTTTGCACCTCGTGCCCTTCACCCTGGTCCACGTGGGCAAGCCCGCCCTGGAGGTCCTCCTGACGGTCCCGGGAGGCCTGCTTTTCGGCGCCCTCGCCTTCCGGGGTCGCTCGATGCTGGGACCTTTCCTTCTGCACTGGACGCTGGCGACGAGCTTGGACCTTTTCGTCACACAAGCCCGCAGTACATCCGCCCTTCCCTCGCTCGCCCCAGGCGGCTAAAACCGTCGAGCGCGTGCCCGAGCCCCACCCGTCTCCGCCCGATCTCGAGCTGCCCAGGATCATCGGGCGTTACGAGGTGCTGCGCCTCATCGGCGAAGGCGCGATGGGACGCGTCCTCTGCGCCCACGATCCCGTGCTCGGGCGCGACGTGGCCGTGAAGCTTTTGCGCGACGATCTGCTGGTCCCGCGCGACGTACGCGAGGGGCTCCACGCGCGCATGCGCCACGAGGCACGCGCCGCCGCGCGCGTCGCACACCCGAACCTCGTCACGCTGCACGACATGGGCGAAGACCCGAGGCTCGGGCTCTACCTGGTGTTCGAGTACGTGGAGGGGCCGACGCTGAAGCAACGGATGAAGACCGGGCCGATGCCCGCAGGCGAGGCCGCGAGGCTCGCGCGTGAGCTCGGGAGCGCGCTCACGTTCGCGCACGGCGAAGGCAAC
>JANMGF010000151.1:0-2403 GCA_031374535.1 Polyangium sp. (in: bacteria) | reverse complement strand
TGGAACATGGTTTTTCTGCGCGCCCGTTCGACGGGAATGCCGCCTTAGCTCAGTGGTAGAGCAACGGTTTCGTAAACCGTAGGTCTCGAGTTCAAGTCTCGAAGGCGGCTCCAGTAAGTTCGTAAGTGATTTCGAGGGGTTACAGACCGCGAGAGAGAGCGTCCGTCAGGTTCGTCAGGGTCGCGTTACCACGCTGTTACCAGCGCGTTACCACGACCCTCGATCGAGCTTGCCCAGCCGCTTGGCGGCCTCTTCCAGGTCCTGCTTCAGGTGGTGCACGTACTTCTGCGTGGTCGACAGGTGCTTGTGACCTGCCATCCGCTGGACAACGTGGACAGGGATGCCTGCGCGGAGCCAGCTGGTGATCGCGTAGTGTCGGAGACAATACACCGACCACTCCTCGAGCCCGGCCCGCCTCCCGACCCGCTTGAACGCCTGGTCGATCCCGTACTGGCCCCACGGCTTGCCCCGCTTGTTCACCGCGACGTGCCCGTCGCGCGGCCCCTCCTCGATGGAGGCGAGCAGGGGCGCGAGCTGCGGGGCGATGGGGATCTCCCGCTGCCCGGTCTTTGGCGTGTGGATCTCGCCGTGGGACCGGCCCTCCCGGATGCCGAGGAAGCCACCCACCACGGCGCCGTCCTCCCGACGTAGCTTCATGTCCTTGCGACGCAGGGCACGGAGCTCGTTCGGGCGGAGCCCGGCGAACGCCATGATGGCGAAGGCGCGACGATGGAGCTCGTTCGCGGTCCCGAGCAGCTTGTTGATCTGCTCGTCGGAGGGGATCTCGAGGAGTCCCTCGTCGACCGGCTTGAGCTTCGGCAGGTTCGCCGGTGCGGCACCGACGTACTTGTGCGAGGTGGCGAAGCGGAGGACGGACCGCAGGACGATCTGCACGTTGTTGCGGGTGGCTCGGGCGAGCTCCCGCTTCGACATGTCGAGGTCGAGGGCGGCTGCGGCGGCGCCGTCGACCTTCGTGATCGGCTGCGAGCCGAACCTCGGGAGCAGGGTGCTCTCGAGGACCGACTCGTAGCCTCGCCGGGTCGTGACCTTCAGGTCGGTGATCATGAAGGTCGCCCGGTACTCGGCGACGACGTCGGCGAACGTCTTCTCGGGGGGCGAGGGATGTTCGACGACGGCAGCAGGGGACGGCTTAGCGCCGTTTGCCTTCGATGCCTTCTCGGCGACCGGAGGCTCCGACGCTTCCGACGGCTCGAACGGCTCCCCGTGCTGCGCGATGAACGAGAGGAGCCGCCTCTCCTCTGCCCGGGCCGCCGCCACAGTCTGCACCTGTGCGTCCTTGCGGTACCGGCCCTGGGTCCCGTCTGGTTTCGTAAAAACGATGTCAATGACCAGCCGCGGCATCCCGCGGCGCGTTGCTTTCCGTACCGTCATGACCAGCTTCCTTTCTGGTCGTTCCGGCCACTTTCGCGATGGTCCGACTCTAGCATGAGCCGCGCGCTGAGGGGCCCACACCACGCCTCGGAGAACTTCACGCGCCACAGCCGGCCGAACTTGCGTGCCCGTACGCCGTCGAGGCTCGCCTCCGTGGCGCCGTCGGATGCGCGTGTGGCGCGACGCTCGAGCGCCTTCCGGAGAGCGGCGGCGTTCATGCCGAGAAAGGCCGCGGCGCGCCCCAGGGGTACCCATCGCGAGGTAGATCGTTCGTTGGTGCCTTGATTGCCAGACATGGCGGTTTCTCCCTTCGTCCCGAGTGCTCCTTCGGTTCACGCGGCGACAGGTCGGGGATCGAGCTCGGGAGAGCGACCCCTCGGGGACCTTCTGCGCCGCAATGTCTCGTGGAACCTAGCAATGGGACGTGGGGTCGCCAGGAAAATTTGCAATCAGATCCGCATGCCTTCCGCCGGCTTCACCCGCAGCACTCCTGCTGTTTGATTGATGGTCGAGACAAACAGCAAAAAGCCACTTCAAAAGTCAGAATTCCAGACCTCCCCCTCTGGATTCGTAGGCCCACACTCGAGAAGAGCCGCTTGACATAACCGCTTTTTCACCGAGCCGCCCCCGGACCGTCTCCCTGGGCGTCCGCGAGCCTCCCAGTGCACCCTTCCGGGACCCTTCGCGAGGCCGCTATCCCGTCCTCGGGACGCCTCCCGAGCCGGTCCCGCCCAAGCGCAAACGCCATGCCGCTCGAACATCAGCCAGGACAGACCACAAAAAGCCACTTGAAAAGTGAAGAATTCGCCGATCGCCCCCTGGATTCGTAGGCCCGACTTCGACAAGGGCCGCTCGACGTAACCACTATTTTCACTTTTCGACGCGAACTTCGTTGCGCATTCCGCTCCACATGGGCACCCGTTCCGCCGGCACATGGGCACCCGTTCCGGAGCACGTGGGCACCCTCGGAGCGAAGCGACGGTCACCTGGTCGTGGCCTCGGCTCATGGTG
>JANMGF010000090.1:0-1387 GCA_031374535.1 Polyangium sp. (in: bacteria) | reverse complement strand
CTCGTTCACCGACGAGGAGCTGATCGCGCGGGGCGTCCCGCCGGAGCGGCTGCGTGATCCGAGCTACGTGAAGGCGACGGCGACGGTGGAGGACATGTCGCATTTCGACGCCGCCTTCTTCGGCTACGCGCCGCGCCAGGCGGAGCTGCTCGATCCGCAGCAGCGCATCTTCCTCGAGTGCGCCTGGGAAGCGCTGGAGGACGCGGGGCATATCGTGCCGCGCAAGGATGTGCTCGTGGGCGTGTTCGGCGGCGCGGCGCTGAGCAGCTATCTCCTGCTCAACATCTGGTCCAACCCGACCATCATGGCCACGCTCGATCCGCTCCAGGTGAGCATGAGCAACGCCAACAGCTTCCTCACGACGCGGGTCTCCTACAAGCTCGATCTCAAGGGCCCGAGTTTCCTCGTCGAGAGCGCCTGCTCGACGTCCCTCGTGGCGGTGCACATCGGCTGCCAGAGCCTGCTCAACGAGGAGTGCGACATCGCGCTGGCGGGAGGCATCTCCATCAACCTCAGCCAGCAGCATGGGTACCGGTACGTCGAGGGGGGGATCCTCTCCCCCGACGGGCATTGCCGCCCCTTCGACGCGAAGGCGAAAGGTATCGTCTTCGGGAGCGGGGCCGGCGTCGTCGCGCTGCGGAGGCTCGAGGACGCGATCGCCGCGGGTGACCATATCTACGCGGTGATCAAGGGCTCCGCGGTCAACAACGACGGCGGGCTTCGGGCCGGGTATACCGCGCCCGGGGTCGAGGGACAGGCCCAGGTGATCACCGAGGCGCACGCGATCGCCGACGTCTCCGCCGACACGATTTCGTACGTCGAGGCGCACGGCACCGGGACGCCGCTCGGCGATCCCATCGAGGTGCAAGCGCTCACGAAGGCGTTCCGCGAGAGCACCGACGCGCGCCGCTTCTGCGCGCTCGGCTCGGTCAAGGCCAACGTGGGGCACCTCGACGCGGCCTCCGGCGTCGCCAGCTTGATCAAGGCGGCCTGCGCGCTCCGGTACAAGACCCTGCCGGCCAGCCTCCATTGCGAGACGCCCAATCCCAACATCGACTGGGCGAACAGCCCTTTCTTCGTCAACACCGCCCTCACACCCTGGAAGGGACCCTCGCCGCTGCGCGCGGGGGTGAGCTCCTTCGGAATGGGCGGGACGAATGCGCACGCGGTGCTCGAGGAGCCCCCTCTGCGAGCCCCCGGCTCTCCCAGCCGCTCGGCGCAGCTCCTCGTCCTCTCGGCCAAGACCTCGACGGCGCTCCGGGCCGCGCAAGAGCGACTCGCCGATCACCTCGCGAAAAACCCCGACCTCGACCTGGCCGACGTCGCGCATACGCTCCAGACCGGACGCAAGGTCCTTCCTTACCGAAGTTTCGTCGTCGCGGACGGC
>JANMGF010000076.1:0-39452 GCA_031374535.1 Polyangium sp. (in: bacteria) | reverse complement strand
CTCGACGAACCGCCGCAACATGCCGAGGGACTGCATGCGCGCCGGTCCTGAGGTGTGCGCGCGCTGCCCCGAGGATCTCGCGCGGATCTGCCCCGTTCGCCCGGCTGAGCCCAGACAGAGGCGGCTCCCGCTCCTCGCCTGAAGCCTCCGCTGGCCTTTTTCTAGGCGCACGGCCCCCGACGTACTACAAGGGGCCAGCGTGACCGCTCCTCCTGCCGACGACGCAGAACGTACCGTAGGGCCATCTTTTAGCCCCGGTGAAGGGTGGCGCCCGTTTCAGCCCCGCCTGGAGGACCACGCCCCGCCGCTCCGCGCTTTGGCAGCGCTCCTCGGCTCCTCCGACGATGAAGGCCCGCCGGCTGCGCTCGAGGAGGAGCTCGAGCGGGCGAGGGGAGAGCAGCCACCGGTAGGTCACTATGTCGCGGCTCTCCTGATCCTCCGCGACCTCATTCAGATCGGCTGGCAGGTACGATCGGAAGGGGAGGCTATCTGGATTCGTCCCCACGACGAACAAGAAGCCGGGCCGACGAAGCAGGCCGTGCGCCGGCAGCTCATCTTCGGTCGCGAGGACCAGCTCCGCAGCACATCGGTACGGCGGTTCATCGAAGAGCTCGAGCGTCCGTCGCGCGGCGCGCGATACGAGTCGATCGTCAACCTCATCGCCGACGGTCGGAGGCTCGCTGCGGCGTTGCGCCCAGTCGCAGCCAAGCCCCGCGTCCAGCGCGCAGAGTTGCTCCGCGGGCTCTGTCAGCCTTACCTACAGGCTGCCGAGACCGGAGTCCGAGATCGATTCACTAATATCGACTTGTACCAGGTATGGCGGTACTTTCGGCATACGTGGTCGAGCCGGTATCGCCGAACGCCGGGGCGCGTCCTCGCCTACCTCATTCGAGACGCTGCGCAGCCGCACCACCCCGTCATCGGCATTGCGTCACTGAGCAACGCTGTAATGCGGCTTTCGGCCCGTGATGAGTGGATCGGGTGGACGCTGGATGGGCTCCTCGCGCGGATTCGGCTGGGAGAGCTCACGGAAGTGGAAGTCCTCGAAGCCTTGCGCCGTAGGGTTCGTGAGGATCTCGGGGCCCTCTATACCGAGGACCTGGGGTTCGACGGCGCCCACCCGCCGCTGCTCGACGATGCGCTCGAGCAGCGCCTCGAGGAGTTCGGGCGAGAGGCCCTGGCCGAGCGGCGCGAGCAGCTCAGGAAGGGCCTGGTGGTGCGCAATGTCTCGCTGGAGAGCGCAGACTTGCTCGCTCACACCAAGTCACCATTGTTCCGCGCCAAACGCTCGGCCACCGCAAGGGTGCTCCTACGGGCTCACCGCGCCCTCTCCGAGATGCCCGGTCCTCTCTCCGCTCTCCTGGTCGATACCGAGGCGCGCTGGGCGGCGGAGCTAGCTCTGCGTCAGACGAAGCAGCATTTCGCGTCGTCGGCGATTATGGAGATCGCCACTTGCGGCGCAGTGCCTCCCTATGGCCCCCTGCTCGGGGGGAAGCTCGCATGCATGATGATGGCGAGCCCGGCCGTCATGACGGCGTACCGAGCCCGTTACGAGGGCGAGCCGAGCATCATCGCGAGCCAGATGGCCGGTCGACGTATCACCAAGGATCCGACGCTCGTCATGCTCGGCACGACCAGCCTATATCCGGAGCGCTCGTCGCAATACAATCGCGTGCGCCTTCCCGCGGGTGCGATCCCGGGGCAAACGTCTTCCGTCGATTACATCGAGGTGGGGCGGAGCGGCGGCCACGGTTCGACGAACCTCAGCGCAGAAGCGGAGGAAGCGCTCGCCAAGCTCGCGGCACGGGACTTCCAGAACGTGAACTTCGTCTTTGGTGAGGGCGTGAACCCAAAGATGCGGCAGATACGCGAGGGGCTCGCAGAACTCGGCCTCCAGGCGTCCGACTTGATCCACCACGGCTCGCCGCGGATCGTGTATGTCGTCCCACTCGCTCGAAACATGCGGAGGTTCTTGCTCGGCGTGGATAGCTCGCCGGAGTACGCCTTTCCGCTGGATGACGATGGCGGGGAGGCGGTCGCCGAGTACTGGCGGTCGAGGTGGCTCGCGAGCAGGCTGGATCATGCACCCGTGCTGGACGAGCTTGCGAAGATGACGCCGGAACGCCTGCGAGTGTCGTGCGAGTGGGATGATGAGCCGCCGGGGGGGCAGCGGCTGTTGTTCTGAAAAACCAGGTGCGCAGGAGGCATAAGAGTAATGAGTGGCAGCACGCCATTCGCTTGACCCCTCAAAAAGGAGCCACGCACCTTGTCCGACGCTCCCGACGACCATCAATCGTTGCCAGCTGGGACTTCTGACCTCCACCACGCCCCCACCGAAACCCTCCTCGACCACGTGCTCGGACGCCCCGGCGTCGCAGCCCATCTCCTCGAATCGCTCGGCAACCTCGCCTCCCTCGCCCGCCTGTCCCCCCTCGCCCTGACCGAGCGCTTCGCCCTCACCCCCGACGAAGCTACCCGCCTCCTCGCCGCCCTCGAGCTCGGCCACCGCCGGTTCGTCGAAGCCGCAGACGTCACCTCTATCGCCTCCTGCCTCGACGTCGTCGCCTGGGCCCAGCCCCGGCTCGGGCACCTCATCCACGAGGAGATGCACCTACTCGCGCTCAGCGGGCAGAGCCACTTCCGTGGGGCACGGACGATCGCCCGAGGCGGCCTTCATGCGCTCGCCGTTCGCACATCCGACATCCTGCGTGCTGGCCTCGAGCTCGCCGCTTCGGGGTTCGTCCTCATCCATAACCACCCGAGCGGAAATCCCAATCCCTCGGCCGAGGACATCGAGCTCACCCTGCGCGTCAAGGAAGCTGGAGACCAAGTCGGCCTTCTGTTCGTCGACCACGTGATCGTCACAGCGTCGGGCCGTTTCAGCTCGTTCGTGGCGAACCAGTGGGCAACCGACTCTGCGCGGAAATAATCGACGAGACCCGGTATAACAATCCGGGAGGCTCCACACTGGAGTCATCATGATGTCGCGGTTCTTGAGCCGCCTTCGCGATCCCAAGCTGGTCAGCAAGGCGATGCGTATCAGGGCTGCCGTCTTCACGATGGTCGCCCAGGTCATCCCCATCACCATCACCGGATAGGAAAACCGAAATGGCCAACAACGCCCAGAACAACAACGCCCAGCCCGTCCAGGACCTCTCGACGCCTTTCCTCAAGCGCGTCATGGCCAATGACTCGACGAAGAAGGGCGCCGCCGCCCTCGTGGCCGGCGTCGTGCTCGCGGTCGTGACCGAGGCCATCTGGCCCTCCAACTCGTAGCCGACATCCTCGGCGAGGCGCTGTTCGACGAACTTCAGCGCCGATTCAAGGACATCGCCCCCGTCACCGATGAGACGCTCGAATGGCTCCGTGAAGCGGCACGTCCGCCACCGGGCGTCGAGCTCGTCAGCGAGGACGGGGCCATGTTCACCGGCGTCGTGTTCGTCGAGCGAAACCGGCCCGTGGCCATGCTGGCGTTCCGGCATGCGCCGACGCGGCACGCGCCTCGGTACGGTCCGCCCCAATACCCCAACCAGTACCCGCCTCCGCATCAGCGGCACCTCTTCGACGAAGACGAGGAGGAACCGCCGCCGGCCTGGAGGCCCAGCAGGTTGTGGGATCGCTGAAAACGTTCATCGTCCGTCGACCAGGGCGCCCCGCTGGCACGTAATGCCGTGCTCCAGGGCGCCCTTCTGGTTCCGGAAAGGAGATTCCCATGCGCGTCAATGGCCGCACGCTTCGCTACTCCACGCTCGCCGAGCGGCGGATGTTTCTCTCGCTCGGCATCACGGAGCTGCGCGTGCCGCGTTCCATGAACCCGTACACCGTCGCCCGGCGAATCGCTCGGGCGGCGAAAAACAATTCGCCCGACATGGAGCTCTTTAAGAGCCTCGCCACGCAGGCGAAGCGGGCGCCCGACCAAGCGCCGGGGCCGTCGCCGGACTTCGATCGGCCCGAGCCCGTGCTGCCGGAGCCGCACGAGCCGCTCCATGCCGCGGCGTAGCAGCCTCGAAGAGCTGCGGTGCGCGCTCAGGATCGCGGAGCCGAATACGAAGAGCCTCAGCCGATATCTCGAGGAGACGTCCGAGCACGTGGCCGTTCTCCTCGGGGTCGAGCGCGAGGCTCTCGAGCAGCTCGTCGGCAAACCCGACCGTGAAGTGGGGCCGAAGCTCGAGGCCTTGCTTCACAGGCGAGCAGAAGCGCAGGAAGCGAGGCGCGCGGAGCGGGCGGCCCAGATCGCCGGCTCCGCCGCCGAGCATCTCGCTCGCACCGCCGTGTGGCATGAGGGGCGGGCGCACCTCGACCCGAGCATTCTCTTCGGTGCCATTCTCGCCGATGTCGGACACAGGTTCATCGCGTTCCACGGTGGACGTGTCTTCGAGGCCCGCATGCTGCGCCATACGCTGTGGAGCGCGGGCGAGGCGCTCTCCCGGCACGATGACCTTGCCGCCTGGGTCGATGCCGAAGGGCTTCACTTCCGCTGGAAGAACGGGCGGGGCGGCCTGAACTTCCTTTCGCAGCACGTGCCCGCACGCGACATCGCGTACGGGCTGCACGTGTATCTCACACCGCCCGCAGAGCGGCCGAGCGTGCACCGGGCGCAGCGGCCACCGCGGCGTCCGGTCTCGCTGGGCGATGAAGTCGTGAACATGACGCTCTTCGCGTAGCGCCTGGCGACAACGTATCACCGCGACGAACCACGTCTGCGGTGCCCTCTTTTCGGACGGCATGCTTGCAAGGCATTGCGTCCTATCCTCGGACAACCCCATGACCAGCAGCGCTGTTTCGACCCTTTCCCGGTCCCAGCGCCGTGTCGCCGCCGCCGGAGGTCGCCATATCGGCGACATCGTTGGATGGAACACGGAGCGCATCAATGTCTCCCGCGAGGACGCTCGAAAGCTCCTCGCGCCCGAGAAGTTCGAGCATCTCATCGTGGACATGGACCCGGCCACGGCGCTCTCCCGCGCTGCCGGCGAGGTCAAGCGGCCGGCGAACATCCTCGTCCGGCCGTTCTCCCGACCGAACGTCGACACGCCCGCGTCGTTCGGGGTCTATCTCCAGAACAAGAACGACGGCGAGAAGGGCGACAGCGTCGTCTGTGGCGCGCGGTGCCGCGTCGACTCGGGTGGCAATCGGGTCGTCTCCCTGCCGCCCGAGGGAGGCGCCGGGCTCGAGGCAGCCCTCGCGCACGCCGAGAACATCGCCGCGCACGCGAACCACCTCATCACGCATTGCGAGACGCGGGACATCTCGAATGTCCTCGTCGCCATCGTGAAGGCCCTCTCCGGGGTGCCCATCCGCAACCGCGGCGGCCTCTACCTGCTGCCGCCGCTGTCCTGCGGCACGTGGAAGCGCCTCAAGCCCGCTCTCGAGGAGCTACGCGTCGAGCCCCTCACCATCGAGATGCACGACGCGCCGGACAACCTTGCCGTCGCGAAGTCCGCGGCGCAGAGCGCGCTCGAGTCCGACATTGCGGAGCTTCTCACGGATTTCGAGAAGGCGAAGACCGACGGCATGCGGCAGGACGCACTCTCGCGGCGAGTCCAGTTCTGCAACGAGCTCGTCGCGAAGGCCGAGCTCTACCGCGGCGTCCTCGCTGGTGTCTCCGACAAGATCACCACGAAAGTGAAGGAGCTCCAGGACAGCTTCCAGCGCCAGCTCTCGGGCGGTGGGAGCAGCAATGGGCCGTCGTTCTCCATCGCCGTGAACGACTGATTACAGGACAAACCGGCCCCGTCTCGGGTGACACCGGGGCGGGGCGCCGCCGCGGCTTCAACCAGTCGCGGATTTCCACAACATGAAAAAGAACGGTTCCATCGACATGGGCTCCGTCCGCGCACGGTTTCGCGCCGTGCGTGATGGGCTCAATGCGGTTTTTCGGGAGCGTGAGGATGCGATCGAGTGCATCATCCTCGCCGCGCTCGCGCAGAGCCACGCGCTGCTCGTCGGGCCTCCGGGCACGGCGAAGAGCGCGCTCTTCTTCGGGTTCCTCGCGTCGTTCACGGACGCGCGGAAGTTTCAGACGCTCATCACGAAGTTCGGGACCGAGGACGAGTATTTCGGTCCCGTGAAGCTCTCCGCCCTCAAGAACGACCTCTGGGAGAGGAACTTGGATGGCCGTCTCGCGGCCGTCGAGTGCGCCTTCCTCGACGAGGTGTTCAAGGGCTCGGACAGCGTGCTCAATGCGTTCCTGTCCGCCATGAACGAGCGGCTGTACAAGGGGCAGTCGATTCCCCTGCGGCTCCTCGTCGGCGCGTCGAACGAGCTGCCCGAGGAGGAGATCCTCGCGGCGGTCTACGATCGTTTCCTCCTGCGCGATGTCGTCGAGTACGTGCAGGCCGATGCGACGTGGATGCAGCTCGTCGCCGCGCCGCCGGAGTACAAGCCGGCGGCGCAGATCGGGCTCGCGGAGTGGGATGCCGCGTGCAAAGACGTGCAACGCCTCGAGCTGCCCCAGCGTGTCGTCGAGGAGCTGCTCCGGCTCCGTACGGCGCTGAAGGCGGATGGCCTCGTGCTGTCGGACCGGCGCTGGATCGCGCTCACGCGTGTCCTCAAGGCCGCGGCGTGGCTCGACGATGCACCCACGGTCGAGCTCGATCACCTGTCCGTTCTGAAGTATGGGCTCTGGAACAAGCCGGAGGATCGGGCACGTGTCGTCGCCGTGCTGCAGACGGTCGATCGCTCGGTCGTCGCGCAGGCGATCGATATCGTGGACGAGGCGCTCCGCGGATACGCGAATCGATCGACGGAGCCGGCGGCGTATCAGTCCGCATTGCCCCAGCTCGCGGACAAGGTCACGGAGGCGGGCAAGCGTGTGCAGGACATGCTGAAGAATGGCGTGTCGCGCCGCGCTCACGCGCGCATCCAGCCGAAGCTCGACGAGCTCAAGAAGGCCCACGACGCGCTCACGGCCGACCTCTCGAAGCGCTACGCGCTGCCGTAGGCCATGAGTACGTTCTTGCAGGCGAGGCGCCGGCATCTCTGCGTCAAGGAGGCTTCCTTCGAGGACGCGGAGAAGGCCGGTGACCTCTGGAATGCGATCGTGGGGCTCGGACGGGACCCGCCGACGCGGTCATTCGCGGAGGCCGTGAGGGATACGGTTCCCGCCGAGTACATGGCCTTTCTCGCCCTCGACGAGGTAGGCGCGGCCTACGCGTTCGGGCTCTTGTGGAAGGCGGGGAAGCACGTCCCGGAGGGTGCCTCGGCCTTCGAGATGCGGAGCGCCGCCCGCGAGGAGTGGGCGACGTTCGACAAGAAGGCGAAGCAGGTCAAACACCTGTCGGACGGGTTCGGCTGGGATCTCTCGGCAGCCTGGGCGCAAGTCCGGCAAGTGGAGGCTGCGGGGGACGACATGGATCGGGTCGAGCGTATTGCTCGACTGGCTGGTCGCATGTTCGCCTCGCTTCGCGGCGCGCATGCGAGCAAGGTCCACGGGGTCTCGGGCGAGGTGTACTCGGTCGAGCAGGGCAATGACGTCGCCCGGCTTTTGCCGGCAGAGACGGTGCTCCTGACCGACCCGCAAATTGAGATCGTGGCTCTCGAACGAATCGCCTCTCGCCGGGCTGCGCAGTACGCGGTCCGGGGGACGACGAAGAAGTCGAAGGGCCCGCTCGTGCTCGCGCTCGATGAATCGGGCAGCATGTCCGGAATTCGGAACGAGTGGGCGAAGGCCGCTGCGGTGGCGCTCGCCCGAGTCGCTTCCGACGAAAACCGGCCCGTGGCGGTGGTTCATTACGCGACCTCCACCGTGGTGCAGGTCGTGAAGCCCAACGACAGCGCGGGGATCGTGAAGATGATCCTTCACTTCCTCAGCGGCGGAACGGCGATCGGCCTGGCCCTCGGCGTCGCAGCGGATCAGGTGAAGGCGCTCGCGCAGAAGGGCCAGCACGGCGCCGACATCATCCTCGTCACGGACGGCATCGACCGGAACGAGGAGGAGCAGAAGAAGTCGGTCGACGCGGCGGCGAGCATCGGCGCGCGGCTCTGGACGGTGGCGATCGAGTGCTCCATCGCGGAGGACTCGCCGCTTCGAAAGAAGGCCGCGCAATACACCGAGCTCAACGATAAGGCGATGACCGAGGGCTCGAGCATCACGTTGCTCGCGGGGGCAACGTGAGCGACGAAGATGGTGATGTCGGTGGAGAGTTTGTCCTGATTGCGGCCTACAGTCGCGCACAGGCACTCGAAGACGGCACGCTCGTCGACGTCACTGAGCTCGCGAAGCAGGCCGGAATCAAGGCGCCGGTGGCGCTGACGCGCTCCGTCTGGGAGAAGTACGTCGAGCTGTCGCCGGCCGCGGAGAAGGCGGGGAACGACAAGACGGGTAGGCTCTGGGATGTCCTCTGGATGTTCCGCTGTGCCGCCCTGCAACGGCCGGATGAAGCTGAAATCCGGTACGAGTTGTATGTCGTCACCGACTCGATTGAACCGTCCCTCGTCGAGCTGAAGGCCATCATCGGGCCTGGCGACGACGTCGAGGCGGTCATCACGATCCTCTTGCCCGAAGAGGATTGAGCGACAAACCAGTAGCGAGAATGCGGCGTGCGGTTCTTCCGTGCGCCGCATTCGCTTTTCCAGGGAGACACATGTCGTCCAAGCAGTCGCCCACGAAGAACGCGGAGACCGAGGAGCAGGACCGCGTGGAGGAGTGCATGGCCTCGTTCGCGCTCGCCAGCGACGGGCACGTCTACATCCACGAGGATGAGCTGCCCGCCGACAAACGGCGCGGGCGGAAGGAGTGGCGGGGCGTGCGCCTCACGCGGGCGGAGACGGAGTTCTTCGCCGAGGAGGTCGAGCTCATCATGCCGAACGTGGCCGTCGCGCTGCGGAGCGCCATCGAGAAGGGCAAGCTCGGCGGGCAGGAGCCGCCCGAGGGCGCCGAGCCGGTGAACCCGGGGACGGGGCCGGAGTCGGGCGTCTTCTGATCGGAATGGGCCCGGGGGCATGTGCCTCCGGGCCCGCTTCTTCCTTTGCACAATCAATCATCCGAAGGGAGTCGATATGGGGAAGTATCCCCAGTCGGAGAAGTGCCTCCGGAGTGAGGTTCTTTCCATTTCGCTCACGGGCCTCGTCGCGTCGCTCGTGAGCATCGTCGTCACGATCGAGACGGGCGCGAGCTTGTTTGATCTCGTCGGTCTCGCGGAAGTGAGCCTGCGAGAAACGAAGGTGCGCGTCCGCTCGGCGCTCGCGCAGGTCGGCGTGCGCCTTGATGGCTACAACATCGCGGTCAAGGTCTCCCCCGCAGGTCTTCGGAATGATGGGTTCTTCGATCTGGCCATCGCGACGGCCGTGATTCTTGCCTTCGAGAAGAAGACGCTGCCCGGCACTGTCGTGCTCGGCGAGCTGTCCCTCTCGGGGGGAATGCGGCCCGTTCGTGGGGTGCTGCCGGCGCTGCGGGGTGCGGCGAGCAAGGGGATCCAGCATGCGATCGTGCCCCGTGCCAACCTCGCGGAGGCGGCGAGCGCGCCGGAGCTCGACGTGCGCGTGGCGGGGAAGTTGGATGCCGTGCAGGACTACCTACGTGGAGCCTGCGAGCTGGAACGCGCGAGCGTGCCCTTCCGACCGAAGCAGCCTGCCGCGCTCGATCTCGCGGACATGCGCGGGATGGCATCCACGCGGCGAGCTATCGAGATCGCGGCGGCGGGCCAGCACTCGATTCTCTTCATCGGCCCGCCCGGTGCGGGAATCACGATGGCCTCGCGCCGCATTCCCACGATCCTGCCCCCGATGTCCGTGGACGAGGCGCTCGAAGTCACGAGCATCCACTCCGTCGCCGGATTGCTCAATTCGGAGCAGGGGCTCGCTACGAACCGGCCGTTCCGGGCGCCGCATCATACGGTGACTCCCGCAGGACTCGTCGGCGGAGGAGATCCCGTGCGTCCTGGGGAGGTGTCCCTTGCCCACGGAGGGGTCCTGTTCCTCGACGAACTGCCGGAGTTTCGGCGGAGTTCGCTCGCCGTGCTGGAGACCGCGCTCGCCCAGGGGGAAGCGGTCATCATCCGGGGGGCAGAACCGCACGGTCTTTCCTGCGCGTCCTCTCCTGGTGCTGGCGACACACGCGTGCCCTTGCGGGTTCTACGGGGACGCAAAACGGCGGTGCACATGTTCTGTCGAGCAGATCCGGCGTCATCGGGAGCGAGTGCACGGACCGCTTTTCGAGCGAGTCGATATGCAGATCGTGGTGCCGCCTGTCGACGTCGCGCAGCTCGGGGGCAAGGCGAAGGGCGAGAACAGCGAGACGGTGCGGAATCGGGTCGTTGCAGCACGAACGATCCAGCATGCGCGCGCGGCGCGGCAGAAGGTCGCCTCCTCGCTCAACACCACGTTGAACGACCGCGACCTCGAGCGCATCGCTGTGCCTGATGCGCAAGGCAAGCGGACCCTGGAGCAGGCCGTCGAGCGTCTCGGGCTGTCGGCCAGCCTCCGGACCAAGGTGCTGCGCGTGGCCCGAACGATCGCCGATCTCGACGGGAGCGAGGTCGTCCGCGCGCCGCACGTGGCCGAGGCCGTTCTGCTCGCTCCTGTCTTCGGGCGTGGCTGACCCATCTCCCGAGCTCGGACGTGCCGCCGCGAGCGGCTCCCGAGGTCAGTAACGCGCGCCTGCTCGGGAGGGCGCGCTTCTTTGTGGACCAACCATCATGCAACAGAACAACGGCGCCCTGCGCGGCGCCCTGCAGGCCATCGAGAAACAGTACGGCAAGGGGGCCATCATGAGCCTCGGGGACGACAATCCGGATCGCGGCGTGCGGGTCTTGCCCACGGGCTCGCTCGCGCTCGATGCCGCACTCGGGATCGGGGGATATCCGCGCGGCAGGATCGTGGAGATCTACGGGCCCGAGTCCTCGGGCAAGACCACGCTCACCCTGCACGCGCTCTACGAGGCGCAGAAGGCGAAGGGCATCGCGGCGTTCATCGACGCCGAGCACGCGTTCGATCCGAACTATGCGCGCAATATCGGCGTCGACGTCAACCGCCTGCTCGTCTCGCAGCCGGACAACGGCGAGCAGGCGCTCGAGATCGTCGAGACGCTGACCCGCTCCGGCGCGGTCGACGTCATCGTCATCGACTCGGTCGCGGCCCTGACGCCGAAGGCCGAGATCGAGGGTGACATGGGTGATGCGCACATGGGCCTCCAGGCGCGGCTCATGAGCCAGGCCCTGCGCAAGCTCACGGCCATCGCGTACCGGACCGAGACGCTGCTCGTCTTCATCAACCAGCTCCGGCACAAGATCGGCGTCGTCTTCGGCAGCCCCGAGACGACCACGGGCGGCAATGCGCTCAAGTTCTACGCGAGCGTGAGGCTCGACGTGCGTCGCATCGGGGCGCTCAAGGTCGGCGAGGAGGTGCTGGGCTCGAAGACCCGCGTGAAGGTGGTGAAGAACAAGTGCGCGCCGCCGTTCCGGGAGGCGGAATTCGATATCCGCTGGGGAACCGGGATCGACGCGGCCGGGGATCTGCTCGACTTCGCCGTCGCCCACGGCATCGTCGAGAAGACCGGCGCGTACTTGTCCTTCCGCGGGGAGACGCTCGGTCAGGGCCGGGAGAAGGCGCGCGAGGCGATCAAGGGGCCGCTGGGCGCGGCGATCCGGAGCGCCATCGAGCACTCCCTCGCGCAGCGGTCGGCCGCGGAGTAGTTGAGGGGCCTGCGCGGACGTCTGTGCGTCATCACGCGGGCAAGTAGACGTAGACCAGCGCGCCGTCGGAGTCGCCGAGGCAACTCGCAGGACTTCTGACGCGCGCCCAGCCCCTCTCGGAGGGTTGATGTTCACGGAAAAGCAGTCGGGGGCGAAGCGGGTCGCTCTCGTGGGCTGTTCGGCTCTGAAGAACAAGAAACCGGCTCCCGCGAAGGACTTCTATACGTCGGCGCTCTTTCGCGCCGCCTACGCGTACGCCGAGAAGACGTGCGACGTGGTGGTCATCGTCTCCGCCTTCTACGGCGCGGTCGCCCCGAAGACCGTCCTTCACCCGTATGACCGGAGCCTCCGCAAGTTCCGGAAGAACGATCGGGAGGACTGGGGAGCCCGAACGATCGGCGAGCTTTTGCCGATGTTCAATCCTCCTCCACAGCTCGTGATTCTGGCCGGAAAAGTTTATGCCGACGCGCTCGTACACGGGGCGCATTGGCACAACCTCCCTCGGCCGGAAGAACCGTTGCGGAAGATTCGTGGATGTGGCGCGCGAGTCGCGTGGATGAAGGCGAATACGTCGGATGTGAAGTCGAGCTCCTGTCAGTGGGGTAATCAATGACGAAGAAGAAAGTCGACCAGAAGAAGAGCGGCGGCACGCAGACCGATCCGGCGAAGGAGCGGGGGCACGGAACCGAGGCGAAGAACACCGCATCCGAGTGGGCCTTTCCGGCCATCCGCGGTGTCCAAGCCGGCGGTGAGTACTACTCGGTCATGGTGCACCTTCGGGACGTGGCCAAGCTCTTTGCCCCCGTGGATGGCAAGTTGCCGCCCGAGCTCCGGGCGCAGCGGGTGCTGAGCAAGGTGCGTGTCCCGAAGATCGCGGACTACGTCACGAACAACCCGACGACCTACACGTTGCCGGCCCTCGTCGGCGCGATCGACGGTCTGCCCCGCTTCGAGCCCGCGTACGAGAAGAGCCACATGGGCACGCTCTACATCCCGCGGGACATGGCGGTCGCGGTCCTTGATGGGCAACACCGGCGGGCCGCCGTCGCGATGGCCCTCTCGCAGGAGTACGTGAGGAAGCGTCGGGGATCGCTCGGGGATGAGAGCCTCTGCGTGACGTTGTTCGTCGACGCGGGGCTCGAGAAGGCGCAGCAGCGGTTCGCGGACTTGAACCGCTTCGCGGTGCGGCCGAACAACTCCCTGGGCCTGCTGTACGACCACCGCGACGAGTTCGCGAAGCTCACGCGTGCCGTCGTGCGCGACGTCTTCCTCTTCCACCAGCTCACCGACGGGGAGAAGACCTCGGTCTCGGGAGGCTCGAACAAGCTCTTCGCGCTGGCCAGCATCCATGCGGCAACGAAGGCGCTGCTCGCCGGGTTCAGCGGGAGCTTCGAGACCGCGAGGCAGATCGCCGTCGAGTTCTGGACCGAGGTGACGCGCGTGATGCCGGATTGGCACGAGGTCGGCCTCGGTAAGATCCGCGCGTCTGCGCTGCGAGATCGGTGCGTGCACGCGCATGCGGTCGTGCTCGAGGCTCTCGGCCGCGTCGGCAACGCCCTGCTGCGGGAGCGGCGGGAGGACTGGAAGAACGTGCTGACGGGGCTCCGCACGATCGACTGGTCGCGGACCAACCCGCGATGGGAGGTGCGCGCTGTGGTGAACGGAAGGGTCTTGAAGAACGCGGCGAGCGTGATCCTGGCGGCGAATCTGATCAAGCATCACCTCGGCCTCAAGCTCACCATCGATCAGCGGCGGTACGAGCGGGCGCAGGTGGGCGAGTACGCCGGACCGGGGGACGAGGCTGCCGTCGCCGGGGCGACGGCAGCCTGACCGCAGAAGAACAGGGGTGGTGCAGCTCGGTGGCTGCACCGCTCTTTATACTTGGGGTGTCAATGAAAGCATCGCTCGCCGAGCTGAGGCGACAACCGCATACGAGCATCGCCCAGCTCCGGACGTTCCTGCACTGCCCGCGGCAGTACAGGTTGAAGTACATTGACCGTGTCCAGCCGTCATTCCGGCCGATTGCTATGGTCTTCGGGGCCATCTGGCACGAGACGGTGGACAAGTACCTGCTGGGCGCTGGGCCCGAGGAGATGCGCGAGCTCTTTCGCGGAGGGCTCGAAGCTGCGGTGACGGCAAGTGCCCCGCCGGTATTGTTCAATGAGGATGAAGACCTCGGGCAGATGATCGACCTCGGCGTGCGCATGATCGGCGTGTTCGTGGAGCGCGTGCCGCGGCCCAAGAGGGTACTCGGGGTGGAAGTCGACTTCCTGCTCGAGCTCGCGGATCCCAGCACGGGAGAGGTGCTGCCCGTGCCCCTCGTCGGCGCGATTGACGCCGTGGTCTCCACCAGCGGCAGAAAGGCAGTCTGGGAGTTCAAGACGGCCGCGAGAAAGTGGAGTGCCCCGATGCTCCAGTATGACCTTCAGCCGACGGCCTACGCGATGGCGGCGCGGAAGGTGTTCGGGAAGGTCCAGGTTGTCCTCGTCGTCGCCACGAAGACGAAGAAGCCCGACATCCAGATCGAGCAACTCTCGCGCGGGAAAGGGGATGAACGGGACCTTGCTGCGACGGCGGCGTCGGCGCTTCGAGGCATCAAGGCGGGCGTGGACCATCCAGTCCGGGGCTCGCAATGCGTGTCGTGCCCGTTTGCTTGGAAGTGCCGGTAGCGCACGGGGTGTACGCGTGAGAGCGTGGTGGGCGACGTCGAGCCCATCACGCTCTTTTTCATTAGCGCTCGGTTGTCTCCTCCGGCCCGTTCGGCCTCGCGACCTCGCGCACAGCGCCGATGCCCCATCGATCAGTGATAGGTTCCGACAGGGTCAGCCTTCAGCCCCCGCCATTGTAGCTCTCCCGTGCCATACGAGCAGCGCGGGCCGACCCCACGGGATCGGCAACGGATCCGCCGTACGCTGCACGAGGTGCAGCTTTGCCGCCTGGTGACTGACAGCAGAAGCCGCTGTCATCGCACTATCCGGGCCATCTCCCGCTGCCCGTGCCCGCAGCGCGAGAAGGCCGGCGTTGTGTGCTGCGCGAAGCCGAGCCTTGAACGCCGAGAGGCCGAGTCCCGTCGCCTCACCGCGGTCATCCAGCTCCCGGAACAGCTCTACGACAAGCGCGTCGTGCGAGCCTTCATTCACCACGGCCTGCACGCGGGCGGCGAACGCGTCGAGCGGCAGCGTGATCAAGCGGGGGCGCCCTTCGCGGCGCTTTTCATCCTCGTGGACCTTGCGCGCGAAGTCTTTGGTTGCGGCGTACGCCTTGGGAGAGAGCGTCTCGATGATGTCGTCGAGCGCGGCGAACATGTTCCGACGCGACCATCGCTGCACGAGGTGAAACGTGGTTCGTCGGGAACGAACCGCAGATGCGGCGACCACCAAGGGGTTCTCGTCCTCGGCCCGCGTGCACGTGGCGAGCTCGAGGAGCCCGCGGTTGTACGCTTGGAGCAGCCGCGCCTTGAACGCCGACAGCGTCGGGCAGGACGGGACCTCGTCACGCTCGCGGAGCAGTCGGAAGAGCGGTGCAATGAACACGCCGTCGTCATGTACCCCTTCGGTCACGCGGCGAGCCGCTGACTCCACGCGCGAGGCGAAGGCGCGAAGGGATCCGTTCACGAGCCCCGGTGCACGCCGACGCTCAGCTTCGAGCTTGGCACGGGCGAAGAGCAGAACCGCGGCCGCGCCGTCCCGCGAGAGGACGTCGAACGCGCCGGGCCCCGTTTTGAGCCGCCTTCGCGAGGGCGGAGGCGGAGGCTCGAACGACGCGGGAGGCGGACGAGCGGAGGACATCGCTGCCCTGGATCGCATGTTCCACGGCAAACCGCAAGAGAGGACAAACCCTGCTGCTCATCCTGGTGGAGCACGTGGGGAAGGAAAGATCACGGGATGAGCAGCTCCCGCTCTGTGCCGTCGGCGCTGCGCAGGATCACCCTCTCCCGGCCGTTTCGGTTCGCTGAGAGCAGCACGTCGTACAGGGCGACGGCTTTCTTCACCACCTCGGTGATCGTGCCGGCCTCGCTCGTCGCGCGCAGCTGATCGAGCCTGCCACGAAGGCGCTCGGGAAGCTCCAAGTTGAGCCGGACCTTGGGCTCTTCGCTTGCATGCCGTGACACTCGTTCATCCCCATCTACTGTCGAGGCTCGTCCCGTTTGCCTGCCAAGTCCGGCTACTTGCTGGGTCTACGTGCGACGAGTTCCACGCGAAGGGCGAGGCTTCGCTGCCCGTGGGCTCTGCGAGGCGGAAACCCGTTCGCAGAGCTGCGCGAGCTCTTCCGCGCTGATGCTGCCGATCTGCTCGACGACTGCCTCGAGCTCACTCTCCTCCGGGAACAGCACCAGGAACATCGGCGTCAAGCCGAGAGCGCGTGCGATGCGATCGAGGGTGCCGACGTTGATCGCGACGTACCCGCGCTCGATGAGCGAGAGGTGACTCGCGACGATGCCAGTCTTCCTTCTGAGGTGCTCGAGCGACATCCCCTGTGCGAGGCGCAGATCCCTGATCCGATGACCTAGTTTGAGGGCAAACGGATCCGGCTCGTGTCGGCGGCCCATGTCAGGGCTCCCGCCGCCCGCGTGCCTCCGGAGCGGTACAGAAGTAAAGTAGGCCCCGCTTCGGGTCCTGGATGCCCGCGGCGTGCTCGACGAAGGGAGCGCGCGGCGAAGCAGCGACCAGCCGGACGCGCCCCTCACGCTCGGCGTGAAGCAAAGCCCCCTCGAATGCCGCGCGTGAAACTTGAACAAGAGCCCCGCGGAGGATCGGCAGCGGCACGCCCTGCGTGTTCTTGTAGGCCGGATGAAGCCGGCCCATCACCGCGAGGATCTCGCTCACGACGGCCGGATCCGGGCCTGCGTCACGCGCGGCGAGGGTGCGCTGCGCGTATAGCAGGACGTCGGCGAGCTCGGGGATGCGGAGCTGCCGGAGGACATCGTTCACCTCCTCGATCGGGGTGCGATGACGCCGTCGAGGCTCGACGGGGGAGGGCGCAGGCGGGGATGGTCGGATCGTCGAGCGCGGGTTTGTCGAGATGGGCGCGGTCTGCCCATCGGCGCTGCCCGGCGTACGTGTGGAGACGCGCTCGCCGCTCAAGACGCTCTCCTCGCTAGTGCAACGAGAGCGACGCGCTCGAGCAGCCCTCGCGTCGCATGTTCGAGCCCGGCAGCGACTTGTCGTGTCCCAGAGATCGGACCCGCGGGACGGAGTACAACCTGACCTTGCTCTTCCAGATGAAGGAGCGCTTGGTCCACTGCGGATCGTGCGATCCCGAGGAGCTTGCCCCGCAGTACAGCAAGGCCGACCGCCCCGTCTTCGTCGGAGCGCATGTACAGGAGCGCGTAGATGATCTGCGCCTCGACGCGCCCCTCCGGCCCTGCGAGCCTAGCTGCGACGATGTGCTCGATGAGCTTCGCTGTCGCCTCGAGCTCATGCGGCTCGAAGCTCCAGAGCAGCGTGTGCACCTCGTCGACAACGGCGCGCCGCCCTGGAGAGAGAGGCGAGACCAGCGTGTGGGCGGGCCGGCGCGCCGCCTTGGGCGCGGACACGTGCACGTGCGATGTCGACGCAGAGGACGCGGGACGCGCAGATGCATGGGCCGGAGCCGGTTCAGCGACAACCGCTGCTACGGGGCGACGCCGCCAGAAGCCCAAGTGGCTGATGAGCACGCGCCACCATGAGGGCCTCACCGGGATCGAAGTGGTGAGAACTGGAGGCGCGGGCGCAGCCGGCCGCAGGAAGAACGCCGTGGGGGCGTTGTCGTCCTGTTCGTGGCTCGCTGCCGGGCGCGTCATCACGCACGTGGCGGCTTCGTCTTCTTCCTCGTTGGCCATGTACACCTCCGGACGCACGAATGCCGTCTGCGGCCTGAAAGCCGCGAATCTGCATGTCGTCGGCCCTGCGACGTCCACTCGGGAGACGTCGCAGCCGATAGCGGATGACGATGGGAGTGATGATCGCCCGGAGGCGGGCGCGGAACCTGGGCGAGCGAATGCGAGCTGTATCCCGCGACCTCCTTCGAGCGAACATCACCATCCCCAGGCGACCGCGGTGGTATGCCTCGACGAACGCACCCCAATGCGCGCCCTGCACCGCGGCCGTCTGCGGATGATGATGAATCGCAGGGACAAACGCCTCCGCATGGCCGGCGCTCATGGCCAGGCGCAGAAGCCGCATGTCCCTTACTCTCTAAACACGAGCCGACGCAGGCGACCCGTCCAAGGAAAGTGTACGCCCCCGTGCAAGAGGCTGGTCAGGGCGTGGCGCCGCTCTTCTGCTCGTTCTGCCGCAGGCCCTCGAGCGCCGCGGCGATGTACTTGTTCCGGACCGTCGCGTGATGACTGCCCTGGTAGTCCTGTTCATGCCGTCGCAGCGTGGCGAGCGCCTCGGCGAACTGGCCGCGCGAGAGCATCTCCCGGGCTTGTTCGAGGTTTGTCGTGTCCGGGTCGTTGAGTGGCACAGGGCCGGCAGGGGGACGCGGGTGCGCGACGACAATCACGGTCGGGCTCGGTCCGCGGGTGGGCGCGGGCGCGACGACAGAGGAGCTCTCACCCCGCCCGCCCTCGTCAACCACGACGGAGAGCACCATCGGCACTGCATGAAGCGCAGCGGGCGGTGCATCGTGGGGCCAGAGGGCGACCGCGCCACCCCCGCCCAGGGCGCCGACGCCGACCAGGAAGAGCGGGTGCTTGATGATGCGCTCGAACACCGCCTTCGCGGTGGCCCGAGTGGCTGGCTCGGAGCCCCGGGGCGCGACCGCTTGGATGAGCCGCTTGCCCGAAGCCGGCGGCTCTGAAGGCGGCGGCGGGCTCGGCGCCAGGGCGGGAGGAAGCGCCTCGTTGAAGCCCAGCTCGCGGGCGACGCGGCGCCACACCTCGTGCCGTGCCTTCTCGATGAAGTCGGGCGTGAGGTCCTCGGGGCGGAAGACGGTATCGAGGCCGAAGGGCAGCACCATGAACGGCGTGAAGTCCCGGCCGAACAGCTTCTTCACCCTGCGCCGGAAGACGTCCTTGGCCTCGACGAGCCTGGCCTGCGCCGTGTTGCGCGAGACCCCCAGCGCCGCGGCGATCTTCGGCAGCGATTCACCGTTGAACTCGGCCCTGACCAGTACATCGACGAGCTTCGCGTCCATGGTCTTGAGCACGCGTTTGACGACTTGATCGAGCTCATGATGCTCGAAGCGCTCGTGCGGGTTCTCGTCGCTGGGCACGTCCACGCCGACGTCTGCCTCGGGGGTCTCGAAGCGGTGACGGTAGAGGCGATAGTGCTCCGCCGCCTGCTGCTCGCAGATCATCTTGAGCCAGTCATCGACCCCCGCGGACGGGACCTTGTCGAAGTTCTTGTAGACCTTTACGAAGACGAGCTGCGCGAGGTCGTCTACATCCGCCTGGCGCACGCCCATCCGCGCCAGGAGCCCGAGAACGGTTAGGAGGTGCGTCGCGTAGAAGCGGAGAAAGGCGTCGCTGGCGTGATGCAGGAATGGGAGGAGGAGGCGCACGACTACAAACACGCGCCGAGACGGGCGACCCGTCCAATAAATCGTACGGCTTTCTGCTCGAAGGCTCCTTCACCGGATGTCGAAGGGAACAACCAGGCCGACCCGGACAGCGCCAGTGAGACGGGGAGACCGCCAGAACTCCTTGCCATCGACGATGACCACCGGCCGGCGTGGCACGTAGGCGATGTCCCCGTACAGCTCGAGGGCGAAGAAGCGCGCCAGCCAGAATCCCCCGCCGAGCCGCGCGCCGACGGCGATGGTGACGTCCTCTGCATCTGGCCTCTTCTCCTTTTCGGCGTCGATCGAGAGCATTGCAACGTCGCCGAAGACGCATGCGCGGGCGAAGGTTCGAGACGAGAAGAGAGCGTGACGCCCACACGCCAGTGCGGACACACCCGCGCGTTCAGCATCGACGTCCTGCTTCGTCGGCAAGGCCCAGGCGTGGTCGTACTGCCCTTCGAGACCGATGGAGAGCCAGTTCCACCGCGCCTCGATGCCCGCTGCGAGGCTCAAGGCGGTCTCGGGGGCGCTCCACCAGGCAGCCCCCATGTTCGCGTAGATGGCGAGCTGCGGCTGCCCCGCCGAGCGCGCTGCGGCCTTGGGTGCCGAGGGGCCCCCTGCAGGTTGAAGCGGCTCGACGCGAGCAGGAGTCGAGGGAGATGGGGGCGGAGCGGCTGATGAAGGCGCGGAAGGCGCGGGGGTTGCAGACGAGCTCGAAGCTGCCGGGGCCGCGGGCGGGATCGTCAGTGGGTCGATGATGTCGCGCAGGTAGAAGACGATGCGATCGGCGAGCTGGTCGCAGCGCCAAGATTCCGCCTGTGTGACGTGCTCGACGACAACCTCACCGTTCTCGTCACGTGCCTCGATATGCGCCTCGATCCGCTGCGGTGTGAGCACGAGTTTCACGGAGATGGAGCGCGCTGCGTCGTCGGTGAAGGGGTCTTGCCCCTTGAGCTTCGTGGCGAGGGCGGCCTGGATGTAGCTCTTGTCGGGGCAGTTTTTCGGGGCGTTGGGGCCGGGGGCGTAGTCGAGGCGCCACGGCAGCACCTGGGATGGCTGCGCCGCCACCTCCGAGGTGCCGCAGAGCAGCGCCGCGACGAGGAGAAGGCGCGCCTTGCAAGGGCGTGGAGTGGAGTCGCGCATGACCTGAATGACCAGGTTTGTCCCTGGCGCGGAGCATGCCCGTGGGGCGCACGAGGCGCAAGCGTTCGTAGAACGCGGCTGCGCTCACGATTGGTTTGTCCGAACGTTGACGGAGTCCAGGTGCGGAGGCTAGGTTTTACCGCGTGCGTTCTTTCAAGACCTTCGCCTCGTACCTCGGCCTGTTGATCATCTTCGGGCTCGCTGCATGTGACGCAGAGAGCTGCGACGGCAACATCGAGCTCGTCAGCGTCTGTTACAACGACGCGCAGGAAGAGGTCCCGTGCTGCGGTCCGGCAGGGGAGAAGTACGCATGCCCGCCCGATGCAGGCGACGATGCCGACGTGGATGCCGGCGATGGCGCCGAGGTCGATGCGGGCGAAGATGATGGAGGTCCAGGATCGACGTGCCCTGGAGACTGCATCACGCCAGGCAGCGGCGGCTTCAACCGGCACCCGTCGTACGTGTGGTTCGGCCAGGAGACGGATCCCCCGCCGCCGCCACTTCCTGCCGAGCCCTACGAGAGCTGGGTGGACGTCGCGTTCGCTGAACCTTCGTGCCCGATATGCTCCTGCGTGGCGCCCTCCGTGGGGTGCGTCCTGCCGAGCGCGTGCGACGCAAAATCGACCGCTTGTCAAGACAATTCGCTGTCCACCCTCACCCCTTTCGATCCTCCTGCCGACTGGGACGGGAGTTGTTCCTCGTCGAGCCCCATCCCAGCAGGCGTTCTGTGCGAAGGAGCTCCGTGCGTTCGATCGTTGGTGATCGAACCGCCCACGGTCGCACCGTGCGTCGCGGAGCCGGCCATGCTGCCCGAGGGGCAGCCTCTCCCACCGCCGGTGCGGACGAGGGCCATCGAGTACGCGGCCGGCGATGTGGGGACCTGCGACATCGCCAGGATTTGTGTCCTCCCGCCACCACCAGGCTACAGGCTTTGCCGTGTCGCCTACGGGCTGGGGGCCTTGGCATCGTGTCCAGCGGGCTGGACGGACCGACATGAGGGATGGGCGCAGGTTGAGGAGCAGCGAGTTTGCTCGGCATGCGCGTGCGGCGATCCGCAAGCGGGAGCATGCTCGGTACGGGTCCGGGTTTATGCGAATGAGTCTTGCACGAACGAGCAGGGAGTTCTCGTTCTGCCCTCGACCGAGGGCCCAAAGTGCGTCGACCTGCCGATGGGCACGGCGCTCGCGAGCAAGGCGGCCGAGGTAATCTTCTCAGAGCCTGGTACCTGCGAGCCCAGCGGGGGTGAGGTCATCGGCGCGGCGTACACGGGCGCTCCCGTCACCTACTGCTGCGTCCCGGAGTTTGCTCCGCCACCATAGCGAATACAGCGCTAGAATCCACAGATCCCGTTCGAGCAGACGAGGTTGAAGCAATCCTCGTTTTTCGTGCAGGGATAACCGTCCTTCCACACACAGGTCCCACCAAGGCCGCATAGCTGTCCGGGGAGGCAGTCGGCCCATGGTATGGGACCGGCGATCGGGACGCATTCCCCATCGACCTCGCACTGCTGGCAGCCGTCGCACACGACCTTGCAGCAGACCCCAACGGCAGCGCAGATGCCCGTCGCGCATTGCTCGTCGGTTTCGCACTTGTAACCGGTGCAGACGGGACAGTGGCCAAGCAAAGAGCCGCAGTCGACGCCCGATTCGTCCCCGTTCTGGATCCCATCGTCACATCGGACGCAGAGGCCATCCCAACAGTACCCACCTGGGCAGTCAGCATCCACGTTGCACGTCCCCGGGCAGAGTGGGCATGAGGCGCCGCAGTCGACGTCGGTCTCGTCCCCGTTCTTCGCGCCGTCATCGCACTGCGAGCACAGGTTCCCGGGCTCGCAGGTATGCCCCGGCTTGCAGTCTGCGTCCTGCAGGCACCCGATGCACGTGCCCGCGCCGTCGCACACGCCGGGGCACTTGTCCGGGCCAGGGCAGGAATCCATCATGCAGCGGAAGCCCACGCGCTCGTTGAAGCTGTGGCAGGTGCCGTCGCAGATCCAGCCTGTGCAGGCGGGCGGCCTGCCGCACTCGACGCCCGTCGTACACGGGCAGCCCTCGCCGCCGTCCTCGCACGCAGGGTCGCTGCATGAGGGCAGGATCGCAAAAGCGGGGAGAAGAAGTGTGAGGGTAAGAGCGGCAACGACGTGGCGCAGGTTCATGTGGCCTCGTTTTTGATTGTACTCGGCGTAGGCATGGGCAGACTGGGCACGTGCAGTGTCTGCGGCGAACCTGCGTCGCCTCGAGGCTCGTGCCGTCCGGCTCTGCCGTTCGCAGGCTATCGCTGTACCTACAGGAAGCGCGCTCTGGCAGGGTCAGCGATTCATGTCCGCGACGCATCGGAATCCGCGGCCGTCAAAGGCGCTGGCTGGTTCGCTGAAGTTCGTGACGTCTGCTCGAAAGAGGTCCGGGATGTCCATACTCCACCATCCGCCACGAACAACGTACGAGAAAGGCGAACGTTCACTACGCGCGGGCCCACGGGTTGACGTCCATTCCGATACATTGCCGCTCAGGTCGCTGATTCCGTCAGGGGAGTCGCCTTCTGGAAAAGAGCGAACGGGGCAAGTGCTGGTCCGCGGTTCGGCCCCGGACCAGCATAGCTGTTTGGACGGCGGCACATCACCCCACGGATACTTCATTGCTGCCGAGCGCCCGCGGGCAGCCCATTCCCATTCGTCCTCGCTAGGCAACCGCGCGCCGATCCAGTTGCAATAGGTGCTCGCCTGTTTGTACGTGACGCAGTTGATTGGGTGCGATTCCCGTCCGGCGACGCCCCAGTTGCATGCTTCCCCCTGGGCCGGCGCTTCGCATCCGCCGGCAGCCACGCACTCGGCGTACCGCGCGAGCGTAACCTCCGTCCGCTGCATGCAGAATGGCTTGACCTTCCGATTCTTCCGCTGACCGAACGTGCCCCCTTCAATCCTGGCCATGCCAGCGGGGCAACCCTCCGTGGTGCCTCTCAAGGGTGCTACGGTCGTCGAGGCATCCGTCTCCACGCTCGGAATGCTGACAGTGGGAGTGGCCGGGGTTGTGATATTCGGGCCTCCATCGAAATTGTTCTGTGCCCCGGAAACCGAGCTGGGAACCGCTTCCTGGCGTGTATCGCCGGGGCAACCCGCGCAGGACGGCCCGACCAGCATGACCGGGCACGAGACCAGCAGCACGGTGGTCAGCCAAGACTGGTCACCTACCGCCCCAGACGTTTTTCGACGCCCGCTTCCCTTGCACGCCGACATCGCTATCTCCTCTTCGGCAGCAACTCCGCGGCCAGGGCGGCCGCCCATGCCTTCGTCTCGGGGCTGAGCCCCTCCGGTAGGCTGTTTAATGCCGATGAGATGACTGCCAGACTTCTGGCGTACTCCTTCGAGAAGTTCCACGCACTCGGATCCTTGGGCATGTACGGCGTGCCGGAGTACTGCACGTTATCTGCTAGGGTCGCATAGCTCGCGGGCGTAGCCCCTGCATTGGCCAGTTCCCGGCCAAGCTGCGGCCATGGCGCCACGGTGTCCGCCCGTCCGATGCCATACGCTACGTCGAGCTGTGCCGCGATGGACTGGCGGATGTCCGCGAAGTGGGGAACTGGAGTTGGTTGTGGTTCTCCTCCAGGCTTGTTTATCCTTGGCTCGACAAGAATTGTAACCCGCATCTTCACAAGCGCTTCTTGTTGTCTTTCTTGTGGTTGAAAGGATAAATAATTGTGGTGCGGGACGTTCGGGTTCGGTTGTTTCTCTGTGGGCTTCCGGCCATAGGACGTCTCCATGCCTGTCTGGGCGACGAGCAGGAGAGCATTGCGCACAGGAAGCCCGCGCTTCACGAGCTCGTCCACGGCATAGAGGAAGTATTTGACCGCGAACTGGCGCTGTTCCGCGGTCAGATCCTTAGCGCCAGGCTTGTCGGCGGCGACCTTGATCGCTCCCTTCTCCGCCGCCTTGAGCAGTTCCTCCGGCACGCGTCCCTTCTGCTCCGGCTTCGTCGGCGGGACCTTCTCTTGGGGGGGCGGTGAGGGAGCTGGGGCCTCATCTGGAGGCGGGAGTTCTACGTCCTCATCCGGCCGCCGCGCCCTCCCAGGACCTGAGCCTTCTGCACCCGAACCCCCCGGGCCATAACCACCCGTGCCTTCGTCGCCGTGTGGTATTGCCTGGGTACCCGTGGGATCGAGTAGCCGGATGGGGTTACACAACGCATATTGATAGAGGTTCGGCCCATCCACCATCCCCGCCGGATCCGCGCTCGTCCACCGCCCGAGCCACGGCGCGTAGTACCTCGCCCCGTGATAGTAGAGCCCCGTCTCCTCGTCCCGCTCCTTGCCCGTGTACCGATACCGCTTCGCGCTGACCTCCACGCCGCTCGCCGCCGCGTGGAAGGCCGTCGTCCCGAAGGGGTGGTATTCCTCGTAGGAGATGACCAGGCCGGCCTCGTCGAGCTCCAGCGTGGCCGAGCCGAGGTGGTTGCCGAGCTGGTAGCGCACGCGCGACGACACCGCGAGGTTCGGCACCGAGGCGTCCACGGTCTTCGTCTCGGCCAGGGCGATGCGCTGGGCCCCGTCCATCACGTGGAGCGTCTCGCGCTCGAGGACCAGGGAGCCCGCCTCGCTCCTCCGGTAGATCTCGAAGCCTCCAAGGTAGATCCGCTCCTCGACGATCCCGCTGTGCTCCCAGACCTTCCGGACCCGCTGCCCCGCGGCGTCGTAGGTGAAGTACACCTTACCGCCGCCGCCCTTGTCGACCGCGCGCTTCTGGTCTTTGAAGTCCCACCCGATGAGTTGCAGGTGAGGCATCGAGGTCATGTTCCCGTGAGCGTCGTGGCCGTACTTCGCCGAGAATTCCCCGTCCGCGTCACCGGGAAGGCTCGTGCGGAGCAGCCGGTTGTTCTCCGGCGCGACGTCGTAGCGCCGCGTCCAGCTCCCCGCGAGGCCCACGACCTCGTGGATCATCTTCTCGATGTTGCCGACCGCGTCGTACTTGTAGCGCTCGGTGTAGTTCCGGAGCGCCTGCGGGTCGTTCGGGTGCGGCAAGTTGAGCAGCGGGAAGCCGCCCTCGTCCTGCTGGATGTCGGCGTTCTGGCCCGCATGCTCGCGGCCTGTCGCCTCGATCAGCCTGTACAAGGCGTCGTATTTGTACTCCCAGACCGGATCGACAGGCCCGTTGTTGAAGACGGTCTTCTGCGCGAGGTTCGCGATCTCGACGATATTGCCGACGGGGTCGTAAGTGTAGCGAAGGTCTTGTAAAAGCGCCCCGTCCGAGGGCCTGGTCGTCTTGATCCTCGTCAGCCGGAACGTGAGCGGGTCGTAGCTGTACTCGGTGACGACGCCGTTTCCGTGGACGAGCTTCTCCCGCTGCCCCTTCGCGTCGTAATCGATATCGTCGACGAACGTCGTCCAGTTGACCGCCCCGCGCAGCCGCACTTCTACCTGCTCGAGCAGGCCCGCTTCGTTGTACTTCGGCCTGGCCTCGCTCTGGTCCGGCGTGGTGAGGCTCGTCGGCCTGTTGAGCGCGTCGTATTGTGTCTTCTGGACGAACGTCTCCGCCTCGAGCACCGGCGACGCAGACCAGTCGATGTCGACCTTGTAGTTCTTGGCGAGCTGCCTGTGCACCTCGAGGGGGTTGCCCTTGAAGTCGTAGGCCACGTGCGTGACGAGGCCAGCGCCGTCCCTGACCTGGTACGTCTTCCCGCGCAGGTTCACGGCCTGCGCGTTCGGCTGCCCTTCGCCGTAGCTCGTCTTCTCCGCCAGGATCTCCGCGCCCGCGTCCTTCTGCACCCAGAGCTCCGTGCGCCGGTGAAGGGCATCGTAGACTGAGCGGACGACATGCCCGCGGCTGTCCCAGCTCCGGATCGGGTTGCCGAGCACGTCGAAGAAGGTCCACCGCTCGCCCGCGTCGATGCTCTTCTGGCTGAGCGGCCGGCTCAGCATGTCGAAGAGCTGCGCCATTGCCGTATTGCCTCGGGCGTCGGTGACGGCGAGAGGGTTGCCCTCGATGTCGAGCGTCGTCGCGGTCGTGTACTTCCCCGAGGCCCCGTTGTCCTCGACCTTCACGACCGGCCGGCCCAGGACATCCAGGTGAAGCGCCGCCGGGGTGCCGGCGTGCTTCGCGGCGAGCAGTGCGGCCCGCTGCTCCTGGGGTGAGGGCAAGGGCGAGGCGCCGGCCTGCCGGGCCGCGTACCACGCGCTCTCCAGCAATGTGTCGTTCTCGTCCCAGCTCCTCTGCTTCCAGGGCGTGAACTCCACACGGGAGAACGTGCCGTTCGGGTGATCGGTCCTGACGAGGCGCCCCAGGGGGTCGTACCGGAGGATCGGCGTCACGCCCCACTCGACGAGGTCCTTCTCGTCCTCGTACTCGTGCGTCGCGCTGAAGAAGGGCTCGTACTTCTTGACCGGACTGCCCTTGTTGTCGAACACGGTTCGTCCCGTCCCCACCCAGCGGACGGTCGTGCTTTCGAGGACGAGTTGCCCCTGCCCATCCTTGACCAGGATGCCGTTCTGGTCCCGCTTCGGCACGGGCCCGGCCTCGGCGCGGACCTTCTTCATGACCTCGCGCCCGAGCCCGTCGAGGTACGTGTAGCGGTGCTGCCAGGGCGTGCCGGGATCTCCATGCCGCTCGCGCGCCGCTGCGTGCACGACGTTCGGCTTCTTGTCCTTCCACCAGCGCTCGAGATCGTACTCGAACGTAGTGGTCGGCTCCGCGAGCGTGTCCCCTTCGCCCGCGCCGACCTTGCCCATGACCGCCGTGGCCACGACCAGCCCGAGCTCGTCGAGCTCTACCGCGGTGCGGTTCTTGTTCGGGTCGGTAACCAGGACCGGGGACATCGTGCGGTAGTCGTTCTCCGCCGTGATCTCGGTGCCCAGGGGATCAACCACCGAGACCACGAGCAGGTTGTAGCTGTCGTAGCCGATCTCCGTGGTTTGTCCCAGGGGGTCTGTGACCTCGATCGGCAAGTAGAACCTGGTCGGATCAAAGGTCTCCCGTCCACTCCGGATCCAGAACAAGCCGTCTTGCTCGACGTACCCGCCCTCGGCGAGGAGCTGCGGCGTGACGCGCGAGCCGTATGCCGCCGCGAGCAGCCCCGGCGTGAAAGCGAGCGTGTAGGTCTCGTAGGGCAGCGCAAGCCCGTCCACCGCCCCGAGAGGCAGCGGGCCGGCCAGGGTCGAGCTGTCCCAGTAGAGGTGCCTCACGTGCTCGACGAGGCGCTTCTGGAGGCTGCCATCGAGGGCGGCCTCGTAGGGGATGGTCGCCGCGTTGTTCACCGAGGCGAGGACGTCGGCGAACGCCAAGCACGCGCTCTGCGTCTTCACGAGGCCCGTGAGCTCGTACGCCCGGGTCTCGACGGGCACCCCGAGGCGGTAGAAGCCCGACTGGGCGGGCTCGTTCGCCACCGTGGCCTCGGTGATCGTGGCGAGCAGGCCCTGCTCGGGCAGCTCCATGTTCCGGCGGGCGTAGGCAACTGTCGCGGCGCGGGTCACGTGACCGAAGGCATCAACCTCGAGCGCCAGGGTGTGGACGACGCGCGTATCCTTCGAATTTCGCTCGTAGTGGGCCTCGAACTTCTCCCGGACGTACGGGAAGAAGACCGCATGCGCCTTGTCCGTGGCCGGCTGCAGCTTGCGAATCTCGTGACTGGCCGAGGTGACGAGGTACGGGTGCTCTTGCTGCGGCGAGCCGTCGAGCCCGTAGATCTCCTGCCGCAACATCTGGCCCTTGAGGGCTCGCGCAGCCTCCCGTGCCTCCCTCGGGCTCATGCCTTGGGGAAGAACAGCTTCGGCAAGTCCAGGCGCCTGGGCGTTGTGCGCGTAGTACTCCCTCGCGAACTGGTTCTCGATCTTGTCCTTCTCGAAGAACGCGCCCGTATGAAACCACGTCTTCGTCAGGACCGGCGATAGGTGGTGCTCGTTCTCGGAGAATGATTCTGCATCCCATTGTTCTACAAGGCCGAACCCCCTGAACTCCTTCTCCGCGCTGTCGTAGTAGCCGTGGTGGTAATTGTATGTACTGACGAACCTCGTGCCGCTCACGGCATCGTGGGTCTCCACGCGGGCGAGCACATGCACCGGAAAGGGCAGTCGCGTGATCCAGGGCGTCCCGTTCTTCAAGTCCTCCAGGTAGAACTTCGTCGAGGGCGCGTACTCGAGCTTCATCTCCGCCCCAAGGTTGTTCTTCACCGAAGTGAGCAAGTACGGCTTCTTCGAGCCCAAGAGGTCGATGTACCGCATCGGCGGCTGCGCCACGCCCTTCCAGGGCGAGGACCAGACGATGCACGCCGTCCCCGTACCCAGGAAGTCGAGCACCGAGATCGGCGACCCGAGGTCGGCCGTCGGGAACCCCGGCAGCTTCTCGACCTTTCTCCAGCTATTCCCCGCCTGGTTGAAGGCGATCTGGATCCCGTCGGCGCCGATGTAGAGGATGTCCGTCGTGCCCGAGCCGTCGATGTCCGCGAGCCGGATGCGCCGAGGATCGAAACGGACCGGGTCATCAAACCGAGGCGCGTTGCTCATCTCGATCTTGGGCCCGAGCCGCCCAAGACCACGGTTTGGCCAGTAGCAGATGCTGCCGTTCTTGATCCGCACGATGTCGGGCATGCCGTCGCCGGTCATGTCCGCGACGAAGACAATGCCTCGATTGTCCCGGTACACCTCCGTTGGCGCCAGGTCCTCGTCGAAGACCATCGGCAGATTGCGCGGCGGCCCCCAGCCCTTCTTGCCGAGCGAGGGAAACCAGATGTGCACGTGCCCGCTCGTGAAGATGATGTCCTGCTGGCCGTCGCCGGTAATGTCGATGAAGCGCACGCCCGGATCGTTCCAGGGGATGTTCGGATGGGATGTGAAGGGCATGAACGGCCCCCATTCGCCATCCACGGTGCGCTCGTGAATCCCTGAGCCGGTCCTGTTGAAGAACACGAGGCACGGGCGGCCTTCGTGCTCGAGATCCAGAAGCTCCGTGCGGCCCATGGTGGGTGCAAGGGCATTGGGACGGCGCATGAGCTGCCTGGCCGGCGCGAGCTCGGCCTCGCCGAGGTTCTGCTTGTAGAACAAGCCCTCGCCGTGCTGGACAAGAACCCCGGGCAGCCCCTCGCCTTCGAGATCAACCCACCGCGCCCGCTTGCCGTCGAAGTTGCCGAGGTCCGCCGTGTACTCCGGGTCGACGGTATGTATCTCGGTATGGAGCTCGGGCAGGGAGTAGCCGAGCTCAAGCGGCGGCAGCGACTTCTTCGTGTAGCCGCCGTTCTTTTTGATGTACCCCGACTGCGTGACCGCGACGAGCTGCGAGAGGGTCGGCGCCTCGACATAGGCAAGGTCCGTCGAGCGCACGAGCACGGGCTCCGCGCCGAGCTCGGGGATGTGGTGGAAGACCAGAACGCGCCGGCAGAGGCGGTAGGTGCGGATCTCGAAGGTGGCCCTGTAGCTCGAGAACGGGTCCTTCCGGCAGGGCCACGGCTTCACCTCGTCCGGCCCCGGGGTCTCGGCCTCGTGCTCGCCGTAGTCGAAGACGACCTGGAAGTAGAAGTCGTCGGCCTCGCCGGGCTTCTTGTTCCCGTACCGAATGCGCTTCAAGTAGCTATTCGAGAAGAGCTTGGGCTCCTCGTGCCGGTGCTTCTCGTGGAGAGACTTCGGCACGTTTGCCAGGTCTTCGGCCTTGTATTCGTACTGAATGATGTTTCCCCGCGCGTCCTCCGTGCGCTCGAGGAGCCAGGTGAAGATCCGGTCTGGGTACAATGCATCGGCAACCCGGGCAGTCTTCGACTTGCCGTAGATGTGCCGAATGTTGTCCTTCATGATCACCTGCCAGTAATGGGCGCTCGCCTCGGTGATGCGCTCGACGAGGGCGAAGGCCCCCTCGACGCGAGGCTGATAGCGCTGGATCCTCCGGCCCTGCTCGGTGGTGATCAGCTTCTTCCCATCTGGACCGAGCACCGGAACAAGGTCCTCGGCGCCGGAGAGGATGAACGTATCCGTGTCCCAGTGGTCGGTATATTCGGGCAGGCCCTTGTCCGTCTTGCGGGTGATGGACGGGACCGAGAGGTGCCAGCCGACGCCGAAGGGGCCGTTCCCGGTCCCCGAGTCGTAGGTGAGCGCGAGCTCGGGCGTGAGGCCCTTGCAAGGCGTCGTCGCGATCGGGACGTTGAACGTGCCCGTGCCCATGGCGAGGTTCGCGTTGAACTTCTCCCCGAGCCCGCGCACCGCACCGCCGCCCTTGGGCAGCGAGGGGTTCGGCGCCTTCGCCGTCGGCCTGGGGATGACCGAGGACCGCTTCGGCACGCCCTCCATGATCAGGCCCCCTGCCGCGAGAAGTCGCAGAGGACCCAGATGTTGTCGAGGCCCTCGCCCACGGGGCCCGCAGCCGAGAGTGTCCACGAACCGGCTGCCCAGGATGTTCCGGCGGCAGGCGTCAGCGTCGGGCTCACGGCCAGGCTGTCGAGAGCGCCGGGGTCCTTCACGAGCGTGGTCTGCACGGATGAAGCCGCAGGCGGCACGACGCTCACCGCGAGAGGCGTGCCCGCGAAGTACGCCGTGGGGTCTTTCCAGGCGGCGAATATCCGCACGGCGTTGATCTTCGGGGCGCCGCCATTGCGGCACCTTGGGAAGACGCTCTTCTCGAGCGGCAGCACCAGCGTCTGTGCTGCGCCGGCATCCGGCGTGAGGAAGTGGCGCCACTCCGTCGGGAACTCGTCCTTCAACGAGAACAAGCGCAGACCCGATAGGAGCAGCGCGGCGTTCTTCTGCGCTTCGGTTTTCAATGAGTCTCCGCCATCGTTCGCCGTGTAGCGGACGTGGAGAACAACGTCGCTCACGGCGTCGAGGTCGGTGATGTTCGTCGAGAGCTCAATCTTCCAGGTGCCGATGACGCCAGCGCCCTCGAAGGGCAAGAACCGCTCGTCACGCAGAGACAGCTCGAAGACGCCCGCGTCGTTCTGCGCGCCGCTGATGGCGAGCGAGATCGGGGCGACGTAAGGCGTGGTGAATCGGCCGTCGTTCACCTTCTCGGCGTAGCCGCCGGTGAGGTCGGCGCTCTTCCGAACCCGGCTCTTCACGAGCGTGAGCGTGGCATTGAGCGTGCCGTAGGCATCCGTCACGCAGGGGACGGAGAGGCTAACGGTCTTGATCCTCCGCAGGTAATGACCCGGGAAGTCGAGGTCGAACTCGAGCTCGGGCACGTCGAACTCGCAGACGCCCTTCTGCTTCAGCTCGAGGAGCTTCTGCGGGGCGAGCTGCGCGAGGGAGATGTGCTTCGTGATCTCGTACTCCCGCTTGTTCTTGTCGAGGTACGCGGCCTCCATCTGGCGGAGCTGCTGCAACAGCTTCTCCCCTGCGAGCAGGCCGTTTCTCGTATTGTCCCAGTGCGTGAGCGAGACATCCGGGGGGTCCTGCGCGAGTTCGTGCTTGAATGCCTTCGCGGCCCGCCTGGTCATGCCGAGCGCGAGCTTGTACGCGTCGAAGTAAACCGTCGAGATCTCGTTGATCGTCCAGGAATAGAGCGCCTCGTTGGTGAACTTGTCGCGCATCGTGGCCTCGACGACCTTGGCGTTCTCCACGATGAGGTCGTGGTTCTCGAGGTCTTTCTCTACGAGCGCGAGCCTGATCTCGGCGGCCAAGATCTGCTTGTCGAGCTGTTCGATCTCCTTGGCGGCGATCTTCGCCTGGAGCTTCCAGTCCTCGGCGCGGCGGGTGTAGTAGCCGATCGTCGCGCTCATCGCGGCGCCGTCGCGCATCAACGACGCCATCACGCCGAGGGCGTTGCCAAACGACTCACCGGACTTCGCCGCGTTCTCGCCCCCGTACACGATCAATGCAGCGGGGCTGGCGATGCCGGCGCCGCCCGTGATTGCCGTGGGAAGAAGGTAGGCCCCCGCTGACTCGGTGTGCGTGACCTGGACGAGGGCCTGGGTGATGGCGGCGGTGCCTGACATCACCATGGCCTGCTCCTCGTAAGAGTTCATGAACGGCAGGCCCTTGTAGTGCTGGGATCGGATCGCGGCGGCCTCCCGAGTCTTCTTCAAGCCCGCGAGCGTCTGCTTCGCCTCGTCGATCTGCCGCTTCTTCACCTCGCGGGTAGCGGTGAGTACCGCTGCCTCGTGCGTCGCTCGCAGCAGGGTCAGCTTCTCCGCGTCCTTCTTCTCGAGCGCGGAGAGCAGGGCCGCGCCCAGGGCGATCACGCCGCCGCAGAACTCCATCGCCTTGGCGTGCAGAACTCCGAAGCGGTAGTGGGGCATCGGCACGACCTCGCTGACGTCCTTCCAATCGACGCCCATTGCCGCGGCCTTCACCAGCAGGGCCGGATCGATCGGCGGCGCGAAGAGCGGGAGCGGTCGTGCCTGGCCCTCGATGTTGAGCCCGTGCCTGACCTTGAAGAGCCGGTCCACGACGAGATCCCAGTACCCGAGGAGCTTGTCGTTCGGCGGGATCGCGAAGTGGGCCGTGTCGATGAGGGGAACATCCCCGGCGCCGTTGAGCTCGGGCACGAGGTTCTCGAGGCCGGCGAGGGGTGCTGCGGCAAGAAGCTCCGCGTACGTCTTTGGCTCCGCGTCGGCTTTCTTGTTCTGCTCCGGCCTCGGACCGAGGATGTCCACGGCGAGGATGTAGAGCCCCGTTGCCTCGTTGATCGCCTCGCGCGTGTCCTGGGAGAACAAGTAGTCGCCCCACGCGATCAAGTTGTCGATGTACTTCATCACGACGGCCCGCTGGTACGCGATCGGTCGCATGCGTGCGATGAGGTGGGGATTGAAGGGCTCTTCGCGCCAGGCTTTGATCTGCGCCGCAAGCTCCCCGAGGGCTTCATCATCCCCTGCCGCGAGCGCCGCGAGCTCGGCCGCGAGCGCCTTCGGGTCGACCTTCTCGCGGAGAGGTTTCACCTTCCAGAACCGCTCCGGGCCGCCAGTGCCCGGGGTGGGGTCGAAGATGCGGTGGAACCAGCGCTGGGCTTCCTCGTGCCTGTGGTTCTTCATGAGCATGCAGGCAATGAGGAAGGGCGCGTGGAAGAAGACCTCCCAGTTGTCTTGGCTGTAGGCCGCCGCTGAGGAGAAATCGATATCGTCAACCGGGTACGGCTTCTTCACCACGGAGAGTGCCGGCTTGTAGGTCTCCTGGAAGTAGACGTCGCTCCGGAGCTGGAGGGCAGAGCCGTCCGCCGGCCAGCGGAAGAGACCGTCGAGGCCGTCGCCATCGAGGGCCTCGAGCATGCCGCAGGCGTGCGGGTGGTAGAACGTCTCGATTTGGACCTGGCGCGGGTCGAGCTCGATCGAGATATTGGGGATGTAGAACGGCCCCTCGGACGGCGCGGGCGGGAGTCCGGGCAGCACCTGTCCCCACGGCTTCATGGGGGACGCCTCTCCCGCCACCGCGCGCTTGGGCGCTTGGGCCTGGTGCTCGATCCGGATGAGGAAGGTGCTGCTGTCGTCCTTGTAGAAGAACGACGGGTGCGGGAATCCGCCGTGAAGCATGGTCCAGAGCATCGGTCCGCGCTGAGCGCAGACGAGCCGGTACGCGCTCGGCGTCGCCCCGAGGACCTTCACGTCCTTGTCGGTGAGGACGAAGCCGCGCAGCCAGAGGCCGGCGGTGTCCTTGTCCTTGATGAACTCCGTTCCCGCGAGGTGCGTGCCGTACGGCGCGCCCGTGGGACATGGATTCGACGCTGATCCAGCAGTCAGGCGTCCGTCGCAGCCCAGCACGAGCTCGTACACCCGGCGCGCTCGATCCGGCGGGGCCAGTTCTTTCACCGCGCAGAGAATGGCGAGCTGGCCGTTCTTGTACGTGCTCCAGAACGTCAGCGCAGCCGGGTCGCCCTCGGGCAGATCGAGGCGGAGAGGCTCTTCCGGGCCGGTCTTCCGGGGTGACCAACGGCCGTTCTGGTACTCGCTCCAGGCCATCTTGAGCCGCATCGGCTTCTTCTTGATGGCGGGCGCCTTGGGGCCCGGAGACTTGTGCGGCTCGTCGATGTCGGGGTCGATGTCCGGCTGCGGTTTGCCCCCATCATCGAGATCGTATTCCTTCGGCTTCTTATGGCCCGCGGGCTTGCCGCCCTTCGGCGCAGGTGCCGCTTCTTGCCCGGTGTCCTCCGCCTCCTCGAGCAGCGCCCAGAACAAGTACAGTCGACGGTTGTAGACGGCGAGCAGGGCGTGCTCGCTCTGGATATCGAGGTCGAGCTTCTCCCAGGGCGACCACAACTGGTCGACGCGCTGCCGATAGTAGTACACGCGCGGCGAGATGTGCGTCCGGCCGATGACGTGCAGGATCGTGATCCAGGAACTTCCTGTCTTCTGCCCCTCCTCGCACACGCCGACGATATCGAGGTGCGCCACATCGTAAAGCTTCTGGAGATACTTGCGGAATGCCCCCTCGGCGCGGGCGTCGGTGATATCCCCCTGGAGTAGCTCGCTCTCGAGCTCCTTGAAGAACGGCGTCTTGTCGTCGCGCAGCTCGGGCTCGATCCAGTTCTCCGGGTGGAAGAAGATCTTTCGGTTGGCCTCCCAGACCCGGTAGTTCTTCATCCACGCCCATTGCGCGGCGGCCTCGTCGTCGAGGGACGTGACCACGGGCTCCAGGCCCATGAAGCAGCGCTGCACGAAGAGTTGCACCGAGCTGATCGCTTGCTGGATGCGTGACGTCGTCGGCTTCGGGCTCATCTCCACGTCGACGAGCAGCTCTGCGAAAAGGTCGTTCGTGGAGTCGTACTTGCCCAGCGCGAGCGCGGCAGAGACCAGCGCCTTTCGTTGTAGTTCGCGCAGTCCATCGCGAAGAACCCGCCCGATGTCGGGCCAGGCTTCGTCCGTGTACTTCGCCTTCACGGCCAGGCGGACATCATCGGCAAGAGCCGGGGCGGTGAGCACGGCGGGGTTGGCGCTCTCGATCGGAGCCGTTGTGGTGGCCCAGGAGATGGCCCGCGTCGCGGACACGCCGAGTCCCTTCACGACTTGGATTGCGTTCCAGAGGCGGCCGACTGCTGCCTCGTCCTCGAAGCTCGAGGGGAAGACGAGGCCGAGCTTGCTGACGAGGACATCCAGGTCCGCAGCAGGAATCCCAGCGCGCTCGGCAACAGCCGAGAAGAACGCGGAGGCGTCCGCCTTGGTCTCCTTGAGCAGCGCCGAGAACGCATCGAGCAGGCCAGGGGCCGGCGGCGCCGGCGTGGCCGGGGTCTGGGAGAAGACGTCAACGAGCTCGGCACGCGAGGTGCCGAAGTGCGCGAGCAGGATGTCCGTCTCCTCGGCCCAGACGTCGAACGGCGGCGCCGGGGGGAACTTCCCCTGCGCGAGCGCCTTGTAGGCCGTGAAGCGCGCCTTGCCGTGGATGGGCTGGGGTGAGAGCGCGAGATCCTCCGCGGTGCCCACGGTCTTGATGTGCGCGTCGAGGACGACGGACGGGTCAACCGCGTGGGCGAGGCGGAACTCGAGGATCTCGTCGGCGAGATCCACGCACGGCACCTCGGTCAGGGTGTTCGCGCAGGAGAGCTCGATGCGTGAGAGATCCGGGCGCCGGGCGAGAAGAACATCACGGGCCGTCGCGGGATCACTGGGCTTATTCTGGGTTGCCGGGTAGCGGCCGAGGAAGTCGAGGACGTCGACGAGGTAGGCGACAGGGCCGTAGATCGACGCGCAGTGCTCGCACGCGAGGTTCTGCGGGCCGAAGATGTCCGTGAGCGCGGCGGAGTCACCCGTGCTTGCGAGGTCCGGAGCGGGGAGGACATAGAGCCCAGGCGGCCGAGCGATGGAGGCGAACTTCCCGAAGAGCGCGAGGGCGCCGCTCGTGATCTGCTGGGCCTTCTGGAAGAGGGTCTCGGCCTTGGACTGGCCCCCGAGCACCTGGCTGTACGACTTGATGAACGCCGGCTTGCCGAGCTTCTGGATGCTCTGCGCGGAGTGGATGCCCGCGGAGAAGAGCGTGTTTATCTCGCTGGGGCTGGGCGTCACCTTGAAGAGGCGCTCGAGGGCCTCGAGGTTTGCCGTCGCGGTCTTCGGGGAGGACAGGCCGTCGAGGACACCAGGCTTCTCCTGCAAGTAGGAGCGCACCTGGGTCTTGCCGATCTCGAAGTCCGGGTTCTTCGACAAGAACAGTGCGAGGTCTTGATCCGCCTTGCCCTGGAGCTGCCCCGCGAGCGCGGCCGTGGGAAAGGTGTTCGCCAGCGTGTCGGTCAAGAGCAGCGCGTAGTTCGTGCTTTTCTTCTTCTCGTCGGCGCCAGGCATGTCGGGCGGGGCGCCGATGGGTGCGCCGTCGATGCCCTTCTCCAGCAGGGCGAGCCAGTCGGGGACGGCGAGCTTGGCGAGATCAGCGAGCGACGACCACATGCCGCTGCGACGCCAATCGTCGAGGGCACGAACAAGGGGCAGGTGCTGACGGCTGAGCGTGGCTAGCTGCAGGGCGAGCTGCACGCAGTCGACGAGCCCTTCTTCTTTGAACAACCGGTGCTCGCGAAGTCCCTGCCAGAAGCTCTCGACCGGCCCTTCGTACTGGAGGTAGGCCGAGACCAGCGCTTCCTGCGCATCTCGGGCGGGAAGCGCGATGGCGAGGAGATCGCCCAGAGAGATCCCGGTCTCCGCCGGCTCGAATGCGAGCTGCACGGCGGCCTTGTGGAGCGCTGCGAGGATCGCGTCGATATGCTCCCGGAGCGTCGCCGGGATCAGGTTGTGCTCAAGCGCGAGAAGAAGCGCCCGGAGCTGCTCGGATGGCCTCGTCGTGAGCAGGGCACGGCGCTCGCGGGGGAGTCCTTCGCGGAACAACCCGTAGAGGGCCGCGGGGTGGATCCCGAGGGCGCGTGCGAGCTGCGTGGCTGTGACGAAGGCGTCGAGGTCGTCCAGATCGAGGCGCAGGCTGCACGCGAGGTGGCGAATGTCCTCCTCGGTGAGGTCCGTCAGAGAGGCGCCGCGGATGGCAGGGGCCAGAAGAAGAACAAGGCGCTCGTAGGCGGAGGGGCCGCGGTAGATCTCGCTGCCTGTCACCAGGTTCACGGTTGCTGTGGGCGGCGCGTGGCAGAGCTTCTTCTCGGCGGCGATGGCGCGCTCTGCGTACACGCGCACGACGAGATCAGCGGCCGACTTCCGGTGCCCCCGTCCGGGGCCGGGATCGAAGAGCGCCACGTCGAGCAACTCGCCGCTGTACTTGAAATCCTGGATGAGCTTGTCGGCCGCGTAGACAATCCGGTAGCTGCCGGTGTCGCTGGTTGTGGCCTCGCCGAGGAGCTGCTCCTCTCGGAGGTTCCGGTTGTAGGCGCGCACGACGAGGCCCGCGCGTGGCGCCCCTGCGGCCGTGACTACCCGACCACGTACGAGGAAGGGTGCCGGGGTGAAGCTGCGCGTACTCGTTGAGCGGTTGATCTCGATTCGCACGGCGCTCTTCGGGCGATCGATCCGCCAGAGGACCGAGCGCTCCGTGCTGGCGATGCAGGTCGGGCCCTCAAAGAGGCGGAAGAACAACACCGGGACGCGGTCGAGGAAGAGCTCGCGCAGGAGCCGGGTTTCGAGAACAATGCGGAAGATGCCGAGCGCGTCGGAGAAGGCGCACGCGACCAGGTCGTTGCAGAGCCGCCCCTTGTCCCACGCCTCGACGCGCACATCGGGCAGCCCTTGCCCGGTCTGGATGTCGACGACTCGCCCCGTGAGGATGTACTCGCCGCCCCCGTGCCCCTGCTGCATCGTGACCTCCCCGTTCCGGTGGCGATGATAACGCCGGACGGGCGCAGGTTGCTCCGACTCCGTGCAGCACATCGGACCGAAAACGTCACTGCGCCCCCGCCGGGTACGACCTCGAAGAGAGAACCGAGAAGCTCGGCACGTCGAGGTTCATGGCGTGCAGTAGGCAAGGAGCTGGGCGAGAGCCCGGCCGACCGCGGGGGCGAATCGGACTGCCTCTATCGCTGGCAACGAAGCTCCTGGTTGCGGTACGAGCACGCTGATTTGACGTCCTTGGAACCCCCGCAAGACGCGCTGGCGCGCCTGCCCCCGACGCGGTCATATAGGTACCGGAGGTCCCGAGCGTCAATTCGCTGTTGTTTTCGCTACTTCGACCAGCGCGATATGATCTTCGGCTCGACCACGATCGGCACCGAGGGCACGTACTTCTTCATCCCGGCGACCATGCAGTCGCGCATGAGCCCCTTGACCTCCTTGGCGTGCTCCTCGGGCGCTTCAACGAGGAGCTCGTCATGCACGACGAGGATCATCTGCGCTCCGAGCCCCTTGAGGTGCGGGGCCAGGAGCACCATCGCCTGCTTCATGCCGTCGGCCGCGGTGCCCTGGATGGGGAAGGCCAGGCGCGCGTTGTAGTCCTCGTCGGGGTCGAAGTGGTACGAGACCCGGCCGCTCTTGGTGCGTAGTTCGGCCGGCATCTCCTCGGCCATCTTCTTCTGCCACGCGGCGAGCCCTGCGTAGTTCTGCAAGAACATCTGCTTGAACCGCGCCGCCTGGTCTGGCGTGAGGTCCACCTTGTAGTTCTTCTTCGCGTAGGTGATGAGCTTGTTCACGCCCATCCCGAACGAGCCCCCGAAGTTCACGGGCTTGGCCCGGTTGCGCTGCTCGTCGGTCACCAGGTTCTCAGGCACGCCCATCAACAACGAAGCCGTGTGGCGGTGCGGGTCGCCGTCCCTCTTCCTGAAAACCGCCTTGAGCGTCTCGTCTCCCGTCTGATCCGCGAGCACTCGCAGCTCGATGGCGTTGTAGTCCCCGACGACGAGCTTTTTGCCTGGGGGAGCCTGGATGCACGAGCGCACCTGCTTGTCGCGCGGCAGACCGAGCAGGTTGGGCTCCTGCGCGCTGAGCCTGCCAGTCACGGCGCCGATCTGGTTCAACGTCGCGTGCACGCGCCCGTCCTCGGAACGGCTGAGGGCCCGCAGCACGCCCTTGCCAGCACCCGTGACGAAGGCGTTCTTGCGCCGGTAGAGGACGAGCTGCTGGACCACCGGCAGATGCATGTACGGCGCGAGGGCCTCGCTGTTCGTGCGTTCGACCTGGAGACCGTGTCGTTGGAGGGCAGCGAGGACTTCATCGTTGTTATCGATGTTCTTCACGCCCAGCGTGTCGACGAGGTTCTTCTCGAGCTCCGTAGCCTCGCTGGCCCACATGTCGACAAGCCGATTCCACTGGTCTCGGTTCATCGGCACGCCGCTCACCTCCATCTGGGCGACAATGGGGAGGAGCTTGAACTCGAGCGCGGCTACTTCTTCGAGGTAGGCTTCTTGGAGATCCTCCTGGAAGACGTCCGCGAGATGCAGGACATCCCGCGCCTCTT
>JANMGF010000174.1:0-4099 GCA_031374535.1 Polyangium sp. (in: bacteria) | reverse complement strand
CCGGGGATCGATCCCGCGGCGGGCCATTGCGTGCCCGACGGCGACATGGGCGCGACGACCACGGATCCGCTCGACGCGGATACGGATGGCGGCGGCGTCACCGACGGCGAGGAGGATACGAACAAGAACGGCGTGGTCGATACGGGCGAGCGTGACCCGAATAACCAGGTCGACGACAGCCCGACGGACCCCGAATGCACGGTGGGCGTCGATTGTCCGCCGGACGGCGTGATCGTCACGGGCAGCGGCTGCGCCTGCGCGACCAGCGGTAGCAGCGAAGGCGGGCCGGGCGCGCTCTGGGCCCTCGCGGCCCTCGGAGCGCTCGCGATCCGCAGGAAGCGTCGCTAGCTCGACGTAGGTAGGTGGATCCTACGCGGGGAGCCGTCGGCGAAAGCCGGCGCGCTCCCCGCGGTGTTTTTGGCTGCGCTCAGAGGCACTCGTTCGAGATACAATCCTGGCCGGCGGGGCAAGGCGTATCGAGGTCGCACTCGGGATTGACCTCTTCGTTCGTCTTGCAGATCCCCGCTTCGCAGGCGACGAAGCGGTTGTCGATGAGCTTGCAGGCGTTGAGGTTGTCGCAGGGGTAATGGCAATACCCGTCGGCGCCGCATTGGGCCGCGCCGGGGCAGGCCTTGTTGGGACCGCAGCCGGGCGTGGGCGAGGGATCCGGGATGCAGCCGCCGCTCGTGCTGTTGCAGATCTCGCCGCTCGGGCAGTCGGCGTTGACCGTGCAGATGGGCTGGCAGATGCCGGCGACGCAGGCCTCGCCGCTCGGGCAGGGGCTCTGGGGGCCGCAGGCGGTCGTGGGGTCGGCGGTGCAGACGCCCTTGTCGCAGACGTAGCCGGCGTCGCAGGGGGTCTGGTCGTCGCAGCCGACCTCGCATTTGCCGTTCGCGCAGACCTTGCCCGGGCCGCACTCGAAGCTGTAGTTGCAGCCGACGAGGCAGAGGCCGCCCAGGCAGACCGTGCCCGAGGGGCAGTCGATGTTGGTGTCGCAGGCACACGTGGTCACGTTCGGGTCACACGCGGGATTGCCGCCGCCGGCGCCGCCCTGGCCACCGCCGCCGCCGGCGCCGCCCTGGCCCACGGTGGGATCGGCGGGACGACAGCCGTAGCCGTCACAGATCATGCAGTTTTCCCCGAGCGCGTCGCACTCGACGGTGGCATCGCCGTCGGAGCAACCGCCGCCGGCGCCGCTCACGGCGAGGACGAGGAACAAGGCGCTCGGGCCGAGAAGCTTGGCGAAGGAGAAACGCAAGAACATGACAACCCTCCAGCGACGGACGCGCCGCAACGAGCGGACGGGCGCCAGCTGATTTCGTACCACGCGGGTGCTCAACACGCACCGTGCCAACGTCTCACGGTGCTTGGGCCGCGAAAGCGCGCAGGGCTGTGAACGCCGGGCCACGCGGCGTGGTACGCGAGCGTTCACGAAAGCTCACGTCGAGGACGCGCCCACGGGAGACGAGGGGCCGTCTCCCGAGGCAGTTGGCGTCACGAAATGACGCCAAACTTCTTGCCCACTTTTTCGAATGCCTCGAGGGCGCGATCGAGGTGGTGGCGCTCGTGGGTGGCCATGTAACTCGTGCGCAGCACCTGCTGCTTCGGCGGCACGCCGGGCGTGATGAATGGGTTCACGTAGATGGAGTGCTCGTCGAGGAGCATCTTCCACATCATCACGGTGCGCAGGTCGTCGCGGATGTAAATCGGGATCACGGCGGTCTCGGTTTTCCCGAGCTCGAAGCCGAGCCGGCGCAGCTCGTTCCGCATGTAGGTGAAGTTCTCACGCAGCTTGTCCTGCCGGTAGGTCTCCTCCTGCATGACCTCGAGCGCGGCCATCGCGGCGGCCACGCACGGGGGCGCGGCGCTCGCGGCGAAGAGGAAACTCGAGGCGAAATGCTGGATGTAATCGAGCACCTTGCGTTCGCCGACGAGCCAGCCGCCGATCGAGGCGAGGGACTTCGAGAACGTGCCGCCGATGAGGTCCACCTGATCGGCGACGCCGAAATGGGCGGCCGTGCCGCGACCGCCTGGGCCGATGACCCCGAGGGCGTGGGCGTCGTCGACGAGGAGCCGCGCCTTGTGTTTTTTCACGACCGCGGTGATGCCGGGCAGGTTCGCGATTTCGCCCTGCGCGCTGAAGACGCCGTCCGTGATGACGAGGGCGCCTTCGCTCGTGTCGAGCTCCGAGAGGGCTTGATCGAGCGCGTCGGGGTCGTTGTGCCGGTACCGCACCATGCGCGCGCCGGCGGCCTGGCCGAGGCGGACGCCGTCGTAGATGGAGGCGTGGTCGTCCTTGTCGATGACGGCGACGCTCTTCTTGTTGGAGAGCAGCGCGCTGATCGTGGCGATGTTGACCTGGTAGCCGGTGGTGAAGACGAGCCCGGCCTCTTTGCCGTGGTAGGCGGCGAGCTTCTCTTCGAGCTCGTTGTGCAGCCGCATCGAGCCGTTCACCAGGCGCGAGCCCGTCATGCTCGTGCCGTATTTGTCGATCGCCTGCTGCGCGGCCTCGCGGACCTTCGGGTGCGTGGTCAGCCCGAGGTAGTTGTTCGAGCCCAGCATGATGACCTTGCGGCCTTCGAGCTGCGCTTCCGGTCCGTTGTTGAAGTCGAGCGGGCGGAAGAACGGGTAGACGCCCATGGCGCGGGCGTTGTCCGCGGCCATGAACTTGTAACACTTGTCGAAGACGTCGCGTCCGCCGATGCGGGAGAGCGAGGTGCGCGAGGCCATCTGCTGGGCGAGGCGCTCCTCGGCGACGCTGCCCGGGCCCGCGGGCTTCGAGGTCTCGGTCTTCGCGGCGGCGGTGGGGAGCTCGTCGTGGTTCGTCGCGGCGCCGTTCGTCGCAGCGCCGTTCGTCCGGACCGTGGGGGCGTCGGATGGCGGGATGGGCGCGGGGCTCTTCGTGGTGGAGGCGACGCCGACGACGTCGTCCACGCCGTCGAGGGCAGGGTCGATCGTGGGGAGCGCGTGACCATGGAGGAGGATGCTCCAGGCTTCGGAGGCTCGTTCCGCGGCGGCCTCGAGCCGACCTCGCGCATCCATGAGGCCCGTCGCCACCTGCATCACGTTGTCGTTGCTGATGAGGCGCACGAAGGTGCTCGAGGACGAGAGCTTCTTTCCCAGTCGATCCATCACGCTCATGACAAGCTCCCAGGCCCCCCCGAGGCGATTGCAGCGGCCCCGGGGATACGGCTCATGCCCGCTTGTGTCAATGCGAACGCCGCGCGCGCATCGTGACCAAGTTGCGGACTAGCCCCGATCCGTGTAGAAAAGTTTGCGAGGATGCATGCGTCGAGTCCTGGTCGTCGACGACGAAGAGAACTTGCGGGTCGTTGTGCGCTCCTTTTTGAAGCGCGACGGCTACGAGGTGGAAGTGGCGCCGGGGGTGGAGGAGGCGCTCGCGCTCCTCGAGTCCTTCGGGCCTGATTTCGTCCTCACGGACGTGCGGATGCCGAGGCTCGGCGGCCTCGACTTGCTCGCGACGCTGAAGGCGAAGGGGGATCCGGCGACGGTCATCGTCATGAGCGCGTACGGCAACGTGGACCTCGCGATCGAGGCCATGAAGGCAGGCGCGTACGACTACATCCAGAAGCCCTTCAAGGCCGAGGAGCTCCTGCTCACCTTACGCAAGGCGGAGGAGCGAGAGGCGTTGCGCCGGGAAAACCGCGCGCTCAAGCAGGAGATCCTGCGCGAGAGCACGTTCGAGGACATCCTCGCCAAGAGCGCGCCCATGCAGTTGATCTTCAAGACGATCACCAAGATCGCCGACTACAAGACCACCGTGCTCGTCACGGGCGAGAGCGGCGTCGGCAAGGAGCTCGTCGCGCGGGCGATCCATCGTCGAAGCTCGCGGCGGGGCGGGCCGTTCGTCGCGGTGAACTGCGGCGCGATCCCGGAGACCCTGCTCGAGAGTGAGCTCTTCGGTTACCGGCGCGGCGCGTTCACGGACGCGCACAGCGATCGCGTGGGGCTCTTCGAACAGGCGAACCACGGCACCCTCCTGCTCGACGAGATCGGCGACGTCAGCCCGGCCATGCAGCTCAAGCTGCTGCGGGTCTTGCAAGAGCGCGAGTTCGAGCGCGTCGGTGGCGAGCAGCCG
>JANMGF010000320.1:0-9648 GCA_031374535.1 Polyangium sp. (in: bacteria) | reverse complement strand
GCGCGCGCCGTGACGTGGCAGGGGCTCATGCCAGCCATGCGGCTCGAAGGCGTGCCGCCGCTTTTTCATGCGCTCCTCAAGGTCGTATCGGCCGTGCTCCCGAAGACCCAGGCCCTCGCGGCGGTCGGGGCTTTCGGCTCGTTCGTCCTGCTCGCCGGCACCTATCGGCTGCTCGTCTCGATTTCGGGGGCGCCGCGGCGCGCGGCGTGCCTCACGCTCGCGCTCGCGCCTTCGTACACGTATGCCTACGAGCTCGGCGTGATCGTGCGGCAATATGGGCTCGGGCTCGGGTTGTCCCTCCTCGCGGCCTCGTACCTGCGTGACGCGCTGCAATCGAAGCGCCGGCGCGACGTCGTCCTGGGCGCGTTCACGGGCTCCCTCGCGGCGCTCACGGCCGCGCACGCCTCGTGCGTGGCGGGCGCCGTTTTTCTGGCATTTGGCCTCGTCTCCCTCTCGCAGCCGGGCGGCGTGCGGCGAGGTTTTCCCGTGCTCTTCGCGTTGCCGTGTTTCCTGCTGGTCCTTTGGCTCGCGGGGCCGCACCCGGGGAGGACGCCGACGGCGAACGTGGATCTCGGAATGCCGTTTTTGGGGTGGCTGGAGCTCGGCGCGCAGGCCTTCGTGGAGGGGCTCGCGCCCCAGGATTTCTGGTACGCGTCGCATTTCTCGCCCGTCGTGAGCTCGAAGGTCCTGATGAGCTTACGCGTCACGGCCGTGCCGGGCGCCCTGCTCGCTTTTGTCGTGGTGATTTTTTTCGGGCCGGCAGGGTCGCGGCGCTCGCTGGTGGTTTTTGATGCCATCGCGGCGACGGCCGGGGCCGTGCCCTTGACCGAGATTTTCGCCGATCATTACTGGGGCTCGCATCGGCACCACCTCTTCCTCGTCGTGCCGCCTCTGCTTTTTGCCTTCGGCCGGGCGATCGCGACACCTCCGCCCGGCGCCGCGAGGCCGTGGGCGGGGCGGCTCGGCCTGGTTCTTTTCGCGCCGTGGTTCGGGCTCCAGCTCGCCCTGTCGGCCTCGGCATTCGCGCTCGATCGGCGCTACCCCTTCTCGGATACGAAAAACGCTGCCTCCGTCCTGCCGCCGGGGGCGCGGGTCGTCGCGGAGAACGATTGGCGTACGGTCGGGATCCTGCTCTATCGAGACGACATTCAGCTACGCGCGCTGGAGGGAAAGGGGCGCATCGTCGCATACATCAAGCCGGATGCGTCATGGCTCGAGGAAACGCCCCTGGGTCCGCTGCTCCTGGAGGAATGCAGGCAGGAGGGCGGGCCGCTCTTTTTCGCGACGAGACGAACAGCGCCGCCCTATGCGCCGGAATGCCACACGCGCTTCGAGTACCCCAGGAGCCCGCTCCCCGATCAGCCGGCCACGTGGGAGGTCTTCGACCTCTACACCGTCGATTGCAAATGCGTGCTCGACGCGCCTCCGCCCTGATCAGCTCCCCGCGAGCGCCCGCGCAGGATCCACCTTCGACGCGGCGCGCGCCGGGCCGACCGCGCCGAGCACCGAGAAAAGAATCGAAAAACCCATCCCGAGGAGCCAGAGCCACCAGGGGAACGCGAAGAAGGTATCGGGCTTGAAGGGGAAATCCGGGAGTTTTTCGGCCGCGACCCCGTCCGCGACGAACGCGAGGATCCGCGCGACGACGAGCCCCGCGGCGCCCGCGAAAAACCCCACGACGGCCGCGAGCGAGACGGTCCACGCGCCCATCTCGCCCGCCGTGGCCCCGACGGCGCGGTAAAGGGCGATCTCGGCGCGTCGCTCGAGGACGAGGGCGCGGAAGGTCTGGGCGATGCTCGACGCGCTGACGACGAGGACGACGCCCGCGACGAGCGAAAGGAGACCGATCACGCCGGAGACGAGCACACTCACGTCCCGCGCGCGCGTGTCCTTCGGCGACAAACCGAGGCGTGCTCCGGCCGCGATGATGCCCGCGACCTCGGCGCCCGACTGGGCCTCGACGACCGCGCTGGAGTACCGCTCGGCCGCGCGATCGCCGCCATACTCGCGGTTCCAGCGCTTGACGACGCCGAGCGGGAACGTGAGCCCAAGGTCCGTGGCGCTGCCCGAAACCCCCACGACCCGGGCCTTGATCGTGCGAGGGCTGCCTTCCTTGGCGCGGCCGAGCAAGCTCTCGCCGAGGCGGATCGTGAAGGTGACGCCCTGCGCCCGGCCGACGAGGGTCTCGCCGACGGCCGGAAAGCCGTGCGCGGGGGCGATGCTCTTGTCGAAGATCTCCACGAGGTAACGGCTCACGATCGCGGGCACGGGCGCCGAGCAACGGCCCTCGGCAGCGCCGCTCGGCCGCTCGCAATACTGAGCCCCTGCGCATCCGGCGTCGTCCACGCACGCGGGGCCGGCGGCATCGAGGGGATCCACGAAGAGACCCGCCTTCACGTCGGCCGCGGCGAGCGAGGGATCGATGCCGTCGCCGGGCAGCTCGCTCGCGCCCACGTCGTGCCCGAGGATCTCGCGGCCGCCACGCGCGCTCGCGGGGAACGCCAAGGAGAGCTTGGGCAGGACACGCTTCACGCCGGGGATCAAGCCGAGCGCGTCGACGTCGGCGGGGCGAATGCCCGGCGCTTCGCCGCCGCCGAGGAGCAAGCCGAGCAAGCCTGGATCCTTGGCCTTCGGCGGCTCGAGCTCGATCCGATCGATGGGGAAAACTTCGCCGAGCAGGACAGCGCGTACGCCGAGGCCGAGGGCGAGAAAAAACACGAGCGTGGCCGTGCCCGCGGTGATGCCGAAGGCGCTGCCGGCGAGCGCGCGACGGGCGCGGGTGAGGTCGCGGCGCACGAGGCGAACGAGCGCGGCGAGCTTCATGCAGTCTCCGGAGGTTCGGCCGATTCCACGCGCCCGTCGCGGAGGCGAACGATGCGGGTGGAGGCACGCGCGAGCCGCTCTTCGTGCGTGACGGCGACGATGGTGAGCTTTTCTTCGCGATGAAGCTCCTCGAAGAGAGCGATGGTGCGAGCGCCGGTCTCGGTGTCGAGGTTGCCCGTGGGCTCGTCGCAAAGCAAAAGCCTCGGCTTGCGGAGGAGCGCACGCGCGATCGCCACGCGCTGGCGTTGTCCACCCGAGAGTTCGGCGGGCGTGTCCGCGGCGCGATCACCGAGGCCGAGACGATCGAGCAGCTCCTTTGCGCGCGCGCGGCACGACGCTTCGTCGCCCCGTGGATCAAAGAGCGCGGGCGTCGTGACGTTCTCGATCACGGTGAGGTGATGGAGGAGATGAAAGTGCTGGAAGACGAAGCCGATCTGCTGGCCGCGCAGGCGCGCGAGGGCAGCGTCGCTCATCCGTCCGATGTCTTCTCCGAAGAGCTCGACCTTTCCCTCGTAGCCACGATCGAGGCCGCCGATCACGGCGAGCAGGGTGCTCTTGCCCGAGCCGCTCGGGCCGAGGACACACACGAACTCGCCCTCCTCGACGACGAGCTCCACCTCGGCGAGCGCCCGGCGCGCATCGCGGACGCCGTCGTGCACGCGGGAGAGGGATCGAGTCCGGATGGCAGGCACAGTCATGGAGAGCTCGAGGGCCGCGGACCGGGACACACTCGGGGCGGACGATAACGCAAGGACGTCCGATCGGGCACGCGGGTTCGCGGAGATGATGAACGAGCAAGCAAGGACGAGCGGGCGGGAACAAGAACGCTCACGTCGAACATGGACGGCGCGCCTCTCGGGTGCGGATGAGGTAGGATGGCTGTGGGTCTCCTGTGGCGTTCGAACAGCTCTCTCTACCGTTCGAGGGGCACCTCACCCCGACCGCGCCCGCGCGTATCCCGCGCACGCGGCGCGTGTTCGTGAACCGCAATCTGAAGATGGCGGGGATCGACTGGGTGGGGTTCGACATGGACTACACGCTGGCGATCTACAACCAGCTGGAGATGGACAAACTGTCCATCGAAGCGGTGATCCCCAAGCTCGGGAGGCGCGGCTACGATCAGGACATCCTCCGCGAGATCCGCTGGCCCATCGATTTTCCAATCCGGGGCCTCCTGATCGACAAAAAGGCGGGGAATGTCCTGAAAATGGACCGCTTCAAGGTGGTCCACAAGGGCTACCACGGGCTGCGTGAGCTCACGAAAGAGGAGCTCCGATCGCTCTACCATCAGAAGCGCGTCAAGCCGAACACCGGCCGCTACCACTTCATCGACACGCTCTACGCGCTGAGCGAGGTCGCGCTGTACGCGGGGATCGTCGAGGCGTTCGAGGCGCAACGGATCGAGCTCGACTACGCGGCTCTGTTCACGGACATCCGCGAGTGCATCGACGAGGCGCACCGCGACGGATCCATCCTGGACGTGGTACTCGCGGATCTGCCGCGCTTCATCGAGCGGGATCCGCTGCTGGCGCCCACGCTGCACAAGCTGCGCTCGGCGGGCAAGAAGCTCTTCCTCGTGACGAACTCGCGCTGGCCCTACACCGAGCGGATGATGACGTACCTGCTCGGCGACGCGATGCCAGAGTACCCGAGCTTCCGTCACTACTTCGATCTCATCATCGTGGCCGCGCAGAAGCCGGCGTTTTTCCAGGAACGCAGGTCGCTCTTGGAGCGGGACGGAGAGAACCTACGCCCCGCGACGTACCCGCTCGAGCGAGGCGTGATCTACGAGGGCGGGAACCTGCACGATCTCGAAGCGTGCCTCGGCATCTCGGGCGACCGGATCCTCTACGTGGGTGATCACATCTACGGCGATATTTTGAGGTCCAAGAAAGAGTCGGCCTGGCGCACGGCGATGATCATCCAAGAGATGGAAGCCGAGGTGATCGCGCACGAGACGTGCCGCGAGGAGCACCAGAAGAGCGCGGAGCTCGAGCAGCGTCGCGACGAGCTCGAGGATCAGCTCCGGTACTACCAGCAGCGTTACAAGGATCTCACGCGCAAGATCGAGGACGCGGCCCAGAAGAAGGGCAACGGCAACGGAAGCGGCATGGCATACGAGGCGGAGCGAGGCCGAGCCAAACGCGCCGTGGAGCGCATCCGAGGGCTGCTCCGCGGGGTGGAGGCGGAGGCGACGCAGCTCGAGCGGGAGATCGACCAGCGGTTCCATCCCTACTGGGGGTCGCTACTCAAGGAGTCGATCGAGCCGTCAAGCTTCGGCGATCAGGTCGAGGAATTCGCATGTATCTACACGTCCCGCGTGTCGAACATGCTCGCGTACTCGCCGCTCCAGTACTGGCGGAGCCCGCGGGATCTGATGCCGCACGAGCTCTGAGCGTGTTGCAGGGCGTCGCGCCGGGGCTCTGCCCCGGACCCCGCGAGGGGCTGTCCGCCCCCTCGACCCCGGACCAGGGCAGGCCCTGGACCAAGGGTTGAAAAACTGCGCGATGCGCAGTTTTTCAAGCAGGCCGACGAAGCAGCCGGGTTGCCAGCAGAACCGGCGGCGCGGCGGTCTTGGCCTTGGGCGGAGTCGCCCGCCGGTCTTGCCACCGGCTGTTCGATTAACTGCGCGGTGCGCAGTTCATCGAGTTGGGGTCCAGCCCCTGGCTGGTCCGGGTCCAGGGGTGGACAACCCCTGGTGGGGTCCGGGGCAACGCCCCGGGGCGCAACGCTGTGGCAGCACCCTCTCAGGGGGTAGCGGCGTCTTTCCCCTTGACGTCTTCTACGTCATCGGCGTCGTCCTCCTCTGCCGGCGCGCTTCCCCTTGATCGGTAAAGCTTGTCGAGCTTGAAGGCTTCGACGAGGGCTGGATTTCCCAAACGCCTTGATGCGGCTAGCGCGGCGCGGCGTGCTCTTCGGACCTGCTGGATGATGATGCCATCGAGCAGATCTAAGGTTTCTGTCTCGACGGGGGTCCCGCGTACGCCCACGTCTTCCTGGTCGGCTTTTCGGAGTGCCGTGATTGACGCGGAGAGATCTGCCTTGACCTCGGGCCCGCCCTGATCGGCGGCTGTCGTGGCTACGAGTTCGCCTGTGAGCGCGTCGAGGAGGAGCGTGAGCTGCTGCGCCAACGGTTCTGCGTTCCTTGCTGCGGCCCGCGTCTGCCGCAAGACCGTTGCCACAGCCGCCAGCGCCTCGGGGGAACCTGCCGCCTCGCTCGCCTCCAGGTCCTCTTTGACCCCCGCGAGCACTGCGCGCGCCTGAAACCGCGCCGTCGTCCCCTGGGCGAACGCTTGGATGTAGGCCTCCCCCGTCACCTTCTTCTTGCCCTTGGCCATTTCGCGCCCGACGCCTGCGTCGACGAGACCGTTCCGCGCGTCGGTGAGCTCTGCCGCGTGTTTTGCGCCGAAGCCCGACGTCTTGAGTAGCGCTGCGTGCTTGTCGTAGGCGGCGAGGGTCTGGTTGGCCTGGTCCAGCGTGTCCTGTGAGCCGAACTGCTCGCCGAGGCGAATCAGCGTAAGCCGCCGCGATTTGGGGATTTTGTTGGGGTCGATGGACATGGGGTGCAGCGTAACGGAGCTGCGACCGACGAGGAAGCGCCTCGGGCTGACCGATTCTCGTCTGGTCCTCGCCATGAGCCGCCCCTGCGCGTCGCCGCATCCCCCCTGCGCGAGCGGAGCGCGGCCCTGTACGACGTGGGATGACTGCTGCGGCTCGCGGAGAGACCGCTGCGCGCCTCCGTCCGGCAGGGCGCGGGTCGGGTCGGCCATGAGGGTCGCTTGGAGTTGTAGGCTCCTACGGCGTGGCAGGCTTTGGAGGGGCCTTCCGCGGGCCTTGGGAGCCGTCGCCCTTCGGCGCGGCTGGGATGTCGGTCCTTTCGACACGGATCGGGAGCTTGGCGGCGACACGCATATCGATCGCGCGGACCCAAAGCTACGCGTCGAAGCAAGGGAGGCCGATATTCTTGATTTGCTGGTTGAACAGCAGAAAATTCACCGTCCCACCATACCAGGAGCCTGGTCGAAGGAGGACCGCATAGTTTTCCTTGGGCTCGTATGTAAATATATCATAAGAAAGGTACTCCAGTGGCTCCGCATTGCCGCATGCGTGCAGGTTCTCCAGCTCGACATCGGTCCATTCGATCAGTCTCGTATCGACCGCCAGGGGATCGATCGTCGTTCCCACGAGAAGACGCCCCTCGATCATACGCCCATCATAGGAATCGAGTCGGAACTCGAGGACCCCGCCGCGAAGGGGCTCCTTGGGACGCGTGGGCGATCCCCTGACCCCTCCCGCCGTCGCACAGGCGGTCGACATCAGGAGAAGCGCACAAAGAGCAGTTCTTATCATCTGCATTTGAATACACCGTTTTCGTTCGGTCGGAGCACTCTCCCGCCGTCGCCTCCGTACAGATGACGACCCCATTCCTGCACAGCCCGAGCACGCAACTGCGAAGGCATGACTCATCGAGGCGTGAAGCCTCGCTCCAGCAGTCCTCGATGGTGGGAACGTATCGGCATGGCTCGCCGCAAGGCATGGGCGTACCCGTTAGCGCAGAGCAAGAGAGCACGCCAAAGAGACCGAGAACAGACAAGCGCTTCATGCCGGTGTCCGTTGCTGCTCGTGGAGCGCCCGCTCGCCCTCGTCCTCCCTCAACATATGGAACTCATCCCCGATGCCAATCTTCTTGTCGCGGCACGTCGCGCCGACAGAAATATGGATTTCTACACGGACGCGCCGCCGCGCGTCAAGTTGCACCACGTCGGCGGGCCCCACCCGCGCGGCCTGTCACGGTCTCCAAGCGGAGGATGAGCGCCGGGTTCGTGTCAGGGATCATGAGGTCGTCGAGCCCGTCTCCATTGATATCGACGAGCATCGGGCTTGCGCGTGTGGACGTGGGCGCCGCGATGGCCGTCTTGATCCGCTCGAAGCCGGGGGCGTCGCTCTTGTATTGAAAATGCGTTGGCGGCTTGCAGATCCCATTCCCGCCGCACTCCTTGACCTCCGTCAAGAGCGTTCGCCCCGTCGTCGGGCTTTGCTGATAACCGAGCTCATAACGAACCTGCGGCCGACGAGGAAGTGCCTCGGGCCGACCGATCCTCGTCTTGTCCTGTGCCCGTGCCATCGCTGCGCCTTGGGACGAGGCCCCTGCGCGTCGTGACTGCGCCCCTGCGCGTCGTCGCGTCACCCCTGCCCGCGTGAAGCGCGGTCCTGTGTGCCGTGCCGCGACCGCTGCGGTGGCGTGGCGAAAGCCTGGACGCGGTGCCGAGGGCCCGGGGGGGCCGTGCGGGTGCGGGGCAACCCGCCTGCCCTGCGGTGCTTCCACCCGCGCACGCCCGAACGCCGCAGGTTCGTCCCTTCTCGATTGCGCTCCCCTCTTGTTCGTCGCCCCCACACCGGGTAGCGTGCGCCGCCTCGCAGTCTGCGCGTGTCACGACGCTGGTCTTGCCGGGTAAGGAGAACGCGGTTTGAAGCTGGAGGAGATCACGAACGGCGCGAGCCTCGAAGGGGTCGAGCCATCGATTGTCGTCACGGTCGTCGCAGCGATCCCGATCCCACCCGACTCGCTCCAGCTCGTCTACCGGCTGGCGGACGGCACCCTCCGCGAGAGGCTCCTCTCCCGTGCCGACGAGGCTTCTCTCCGCGTCGCGACGGTCTCGCGCCCGTGGTCCTTCGACGGCGATGGCGCCGCGTTTCAGCTCACCGCCGAGGCCAAACGTATTGATTTCGCATTTCTCTTCGATCCCATGATGGCGGAGATCGACTTCTGGACGGATCGCTGGATGAAGCTGCGGGACGGGAGGCAGCCAGATGCGTTGCACATCGAGGTGAAGGGGCGGGTCAAGGGGGCGACGACGATCACGGTGACGCGGAATGAGATGCTGTATGCGCTGAACCAGGCGGAGAAGTTCCGGCTCGCGATGGTGTTCGTCGGAGAGAGTGACACGGTCGAGGGGCCGTTTTACTTGAAGAATCCGTTCATGGCCGAGCCGGGGTGGGGCGTGTCGTCGATCAACTTTGATATCAAGGCGCTGATCGAGCGTGCGGAGAAGCTCTGATGAAGCTGGAAAAGATCCTGATCGAGAACTTCCGAGGCATCGAGCGCCTGGAGCTGGATTTTCAGGATGAGCTCGAGCGGGTCCAGGACGTTGTGCCCATCGTGGGACCGAACACGAGCGGGAAGACCACGATCCTGGATGCGATCACCTTGTGCCTCGGACCTGGGACGGAGATCTGGACGATGCGGCCTGATCTCGTGATGAGCCCTGCCTCGCTGGTTCGCCGCGGGAGTGTTCGGGCACGCGTGGAATGCGTGGTGTGCTTTTCGGATGCGGAGATCGAGAAAACGACCGAGGTTCATGACCGTGCGGGGGATCCGAAACAAGTGCCGAACGCAAATCGAGTCACTGTGCAGTGGGAATACCCTGATCCCACGGGTCAGCATGAGCGCGGACGCAATCGGTACGATCCGAAGTTCGGTTATCGGCTCTTCAAGGGTCGCAAAATTGCCATTCGTAACTTCCACGCCCCGGGCGTGAGTGCCCGTAGCCTCCTGCATCTGGGTGGCGTCTTCATGTTCGACCAGAAACGGACGGGGCTCGGGCAGCGGACCATGCAGGGCGCTGAGGAATACACGCGCAATCCCCGTGAAATTCTGCTCGACATCGCGACGCGTGCACAGGCTCCGCAGGGACCGGAGACGACCGAACGGGAAGACTACGCGCGCCTTTGCGACCTCTATGCGCGGGTCTGCAAACCCCACCGAATCAAGGGCCTTTATAACACGGAGTCCGGGCTCGACATGGAGTTCGAGGGGCCGCGAGG
>JANMGF010000019.1:0-3697 GCA_031374535.1 Polyangium sp. (in: bacteria) | reverse complement strand
GATCGCCGCGGCAATCGTGAGTTCCAGGGCGATCTCTTCGAGCCGCGTCTTCGGCTTCCCCGCGCCGTTGCCGTCGCCGTTGCCCTCCCCCTTGCAGCCGCTCTTGATCTCCTTGCAGGGGACCACACTAACGAGGGGACGCCCGGGCCGGTGCTGAAGCTCGGGCAGCGTGCCACCCCGATCCACCAGCGTTTGCTCCTCGTCCATATACTTGGGCGGCGATACTTCGTCGCGCGAGGGCAAGACGCTCTCCTCGCGCAAGATACCCGTCGACGCCGGCAACAGCGGCGCATTCGAAAGCACGCCCTCGGGCGGGGGCGGTGAGGGCCGAGGCCTTTCCGGCGGGCGCTCGGGTAATTTCTTGTCCTTGACGCCCGGTGGAATGAGTTCGCCGTATTCATCCCGCTCGGGCTCGGGTGGCGGCGCTTCCTTGGGAGCTTTCGTGTCCTTTTTCTCTTCCTTCGGGGGCGCGGGCTTCGGCGCGGGCTCTTTCGGGGGCGGCGGGACGTACGGCCGGCATTCGAGGCCCTTGTACCTCATCGGAAGGAGGCGGAGGTTCCCGGGGTTCGCGCTCGGCTCGTACACGTAAATGGACAGGCCCGCCGTCAGCACGGCGAACAGCATGTCGTCCTCCGTGATGAGATCACCGCTATGCCCGAAGGCCCATCGCTTCAAGGGCTTCCCAGGGGGCTTCCCGTTTTTAGGCGGCGGCGCGGGGAGCGGCGTGCAAATGGGAATTCGCTCGAAGATGGGTCGAGCCTGGGCCTGCGCCTCTGCGCGGCGGGCGGGGCAAAGCAGGATGATAGAGAGGGCGAGGATCAGGACGGTCGCAGGGTGGCGCATGCAGGCCAGACTACGGAAGCTTCAGGGCCGGGAGCAAGTGCTGCGAAGCCCTGTCTCCGCTGCCCCGCTATGGCAACGCGCCAGAGACCGACACACCGCCACCATCTTTGGCGACTTGTGGCGTGATGATGACGTTGGGGGGAGCAGGGTCGGGACGGCTCGTAAGCCCGATGATGAGCCCTGTCAGGGAGAGCCCCGTGAGGACGCCTCCCCCTGCAGCCACCCCCGTCCAGGTATTCCCAGCCTGCTCCGTCTTGGCATTGTTGGTCAGGACGATGCCCATCGCGAGAGCCCCAACCCCGACCCCGATTCCGATACCGCTCGCAACCATGAGGCCCTTCGGCCACGTCGGCTGGTCTTCCCGCGAACCTGACGAGACATTCGCGTTGATCGAGAAGTTGATGGCCGGTGACGGGAACGCGAGGTAGTGGCTGTTGACCCGCTCTTGCATCGCGATCGACAGGTCCTTTCGTTCTCCCCGGCCGACCTCCACGTCGGTCTGATTCTGCCAATAGCCCGATTTTATGGCTTTGATGTGATGCTTCCCCGGCTCGACGTAAAATTCGCTGAAGTAAGGCCAATCCTTGACGTCCTCTCCGTCGATGGTGATGCGCACCCCAGGGATGTTGACCCGGATCTCGATCGTTCCGATGTGCTGCTTGATGGCTTTCAGGTACTTCGTCAGATCCTCGCGCGAGTGGACCGTGAGGTCGTCGCCGTATTGACTGGAGAGCACCCTTTGGAGCTCCCGAGCCGCTGGCAAGTAACTACCGGCTCTCGCCTGTGCCAGCGTACGCTCGATCTCCACGTCGGTCAGCCCTTGCAGGCTGAGGGCATGCTCATATTCATCGAGAGCCTCCTGCGTCTTCCCCTCCTTCTCCAACGCCTGGGCCTTCATGAGGCTCGCACGGGCCCGCGACCAGAACATCTCCTTGGATCGCGTAGACGTGTAGGACGTGTACGGGATGATGGGGGGGGCTCGGCTGCGGGTCAGGCTCTTCAGCATGAATGGCCGAGGAGAGGGAAACCGCGAGGAGAACCGTGCCTGCGAGGAAGATCTGCTTCATGCGACCAAGCGTACAGCGATGTCGGCCGGCCGGTCAAGACGAACCGTCCCAGGACGAACCTACGGTTTGACCGCGAACATTTGAGGTTCGTCCGACGAGCCCTGCGGCGGGACAAACTTTGCTCTTGGACGAACCCCCCAGGCGCAGTGGTGGAGTCTGTCTTGCGCCTTCGCCTCCTGCTTGGACGCCGCAGGGAGCGGCGTGCAAATGGCAATTCGCTCGAAGATAGGTCGAGCCTCCGCCTGCGCCTCTGCGCGGCGCGCGGGGCAAAGCAGGATACAGAGGGCGAGGAGGAGGACGGCCGCACGGTAACGCATGGGGGCCAGGCTACGGAAGCTCGAAGGCCAGGGTCAAGGGCTGCAAAGGCCCGCCGCCGCCTTTCCCGTCGCCCTTCTTCGCCCCGCCTCCTTTGCCGCCCGGTTGCGCTGCTTATTGACCCGGGCTCCCGTTTCTGTAGAGTTATCCCGCGGCGCGACGAACGTCAGCCATGAGAAAGGCATGAACATGGCGGAGAACGAAAACGAAAACGATCCCGACGCGGGAGCGGGCCCCGAATCCGTCAAACCCACCTGGCGCGGCGTCTCGCATCACTGGGCTGCGCTGGCCGCGCTCGGGGCCGGGGCCGTGCTCGTGGTCATGGCGCCGACGACGCGCGCTGCATGGGCGTCCGCAATCTTCGCGGCGAGCGTGGTGACCCTCTTTTCGGTGAGCGCGTCTTACCACCGTCGTACCTGGGCTCCGCGGAGCCTCGCCCTCCTCCGCGGCCTCGACCATGCGTCGATCTTCGTGCTCATCGCCGGCTCGTACACGCCGGTGTGCGTGCTCGGTCTACCGCCCGATCCAGGGATGAAGCTGCTCGTTGCGGTGTGGCTGGCGGCGGCGCTCGGAGCGCTGAAATCAATCTTCTGGTCGCGCGCGCCGAGGATCTTGTCGTCGGCGCTTTACGTCTTCGTGGGTTGGCTCGTGGTGCCTTATTTCAATGTGCTGCGCGAATCGCTCACCACTTTTCAGCTCGCGATGCTGGTGGGCGGCGGCGTCGTGTACAGCGTGGGGGCGCTCGTGTATGCGGCGCGCAAGCCGAACCTCGTCAAGGACGTGTTCGGCTACCACGAGATCTTCCATATCCTCACAATCGTGGCCTGCGGAATGCATTTCGCCATGGTGATTGGCCTCGTGCAGGCAGCGCGTTAGGCGTCGCCCGGGACGCATGCATCTGGTAGTCTGCGTCCCCTTCCTCGTGCCCTCACCCCCCGCCCCCACCCTCCGCTCCCGGCTCTTCCGCACGGCCGCCCTCGCCCGTCGCGCGAGCCCCTTCGCCCTCGCGGCCATGGTCCTCGCCGCCCTCCTCGCGGGTGTCGCGCCGACGGGCATGGCCTGGTACGCCCGCCGCGTCCTCGACGGCGTCGCCCACGGCGATCGGCATGCGGTGATCGCCGGCATCGTCGCGGAGGCCGTCCTCCTCTTCCTCACCTACATCGCCGGGGGCCTCAACCAGTTCGCCACCGCGCGCCTCCGCCTGAAGCTCGGCTTCCTCCTCCAGAAGGCCATCCTCGAAAAGGCCATCGCGGTCCCCTACGCGAGCTTCGAGGACCCCGCCTTCTACGACGCCCTCACCCGGGCCCGGCGCGAGGCCGTCGGTCGCCCCGTGGCCTTCCTCGGCGGCCTCTTCTCGGTCCTCCAGGCCTTCGCGGTCCTCGGCGGCGCCGCGGCCCGCCACGTCCGGTTCACCCCCCACTGCGCGCGCGCGATCCACCGCGCCGCGCGCCCGAGCGTGCACCCCCAGAACC
>JANMGF010001640.1:0-3382 GCA_031374535.1 Polyangium sp. (in: bacteria) | reverse complement strand
GGCTGGAACAGTTGGCTGCTAAACCACCCCATTCATCATCTTCAGTTCGGATTTTGTGACGAATTGCGACTCATCTCGCCGACCGGACGATCGCTCATCTCCTTCGTCGACGCGGCCTTGAGGCTCTTTGTCCCAGATGTCTGGGGCGAGATGTATCCCTCGCTGTACCTCGAGCTCCGCGAGCCTTCGGGTCGCTTCGCTCCCTTCACGCAACGTTCCACCGGTCCTGACATCGAACTCCGGGAGTCCCACGCGCAGCAGCTACGGGAGCTTCTTCGCAAAGCCCGCGCCGACGGTCTCGATTGGTACGGCGACCTGGAACAATGGCGAGAGGACGTGGACGCGGCTTCCGATTGCGCGCCGGAGCTGTTCGACATCTTCATGGAGCGCGAGGCGGGGACGTAGCCCCGAGCCTCGTTTGAACGAGGTCTTCTACGGCCCCCACAGCGACGTGGGCAACGCATTCCGATGCGAGAGCGCGAGCAAATCCATCAAGAGCGCCACGGTCACGTGCACGAGGAAACCCGAATAAATGCTCTTCGTGCGCATCGCGAGCGAGCCGAGCGCGATCCCCGCGACGACGGCGCCGGCCGCCTCGAGGTACGGTTTGCCGTAATGGATCATGCAATACGGCACGCACATCGCGAAGATCGCGCCGGAGCCGAGCGAGGTGCGTAGTCCGGAGAGCCAGAAGCCTCGGAAGAAGACCTCCAGCGCGAAGAACTGCGCGAAATACATGAGCTCCCACATCGCGAGGTCGAACCACGAGCGGGAGCATTGCTTGTAGAACGGGTAATACGTGCCGAAATCAGGGGCGCGCGCGACGATCACCACGGCCGGGACCACGACGGCGAGGCACAGGAGGTAGATCCACGCGTGTTTCAGGAAGCCGCGGACCCGCAGGCCCATGTCGAGCAGGCTGTCCTTCCGGAAGATGATCTTCCAGGTGATCATGGGCACGGCGACGTACCCGAAGACACGCGTGAACGCCCACCAGCCGTAGCCGTAGAGCTCGTTCCATTTGCGCAGGTCGACCCCGAAGCCGCCCTGCTTCTCGAGCTCGCGCAGGAAGGGCTTCAGGTGATTTTCATAGAAATCACGGCCGCCATAATATTCCTGGAGCGTGAGCACGAGCGCGGTGATCACGAAGAGCACCGCGGGCCGGTAATTGTAGGTGCCGGCGGCGAGCGTCTTTTTCTGGTGCTCGTGCGCGGCGACGTCGAGCTCGCGCCAGGTGCGGCGGAAGAAGAGCCAGAGGACGGGCGCGAGCGCGAGGTAGGCGGCGACGGGGAAGAGGGCCTTGGTCGCGGTCTCGAGGAGCGTGGGCGCCGTGCGCGCGGCAGGCGGGCCCGCCGCGGAGGCGAGGAGCGTCAAGGCGAAGGAAAACATCGCGGCTCAGGAAGCTCCGGCACCCGACGAAGCGGCGATCAAACCCAGGGCATGATCGAGGCGGGCAAGGACACGCGGCTTGCCGAGGAGCGCGACGACGTCGAAGAGCCCCGGCGTGGCCGTACGACCGCTGAGGGCCACCCGTACGGGCTGCGCCACGTCCTTGATCTCGAGCTTTTTCTCGGCGAGGAGGTCATTGAAACGCGCTTCGAGGTTCTTCGCGGAGAAATCGTCGATCGAGGCGAACAGATCACGCACGGCCGCGAGGTGCGGGGCCTTGTCGGCGACGAGGAATTTCTTGGTGGCCTTCTCGTCGTAGACGGGCAGGTCGCGGAAGAAGTAGTCGAGCGCGTCGGCCGCGTCGGCGAAGGTCTGCGCGCGCTCGCGGAGGAGCGGAAGGAGCGCGCGGATCACGCTGGTATCCACGTCCGTGAGGCCACGTTTGGCGAGGAACGGGAGCGTTTGCTCGATGTACACGTCGTCGGCCGTGAGCGCGGGGGACTTGAGGTGCTCGAAGGCGATCGCGGCGAGCTTCTTCGCGTCGAACTTGCCGTCGGATTTGGAGCAGTTCTCCCAGCCGAACTTCTGGACGAGGTCCGGCATGGCGAAGATTTCCTCGTCGCCGAAGGACCATCCGAAACGGACGAGGTAGTTGAGCAAGCCTTGGGCGGAGATGCCGCGATCGCGGTACTCGCCGACGGAAACGGCGCCGTGGCGCTTCGAGAGCTTCTGCCCGTCCGGGGCGAGCATCATCGGCAGGTGCGCGAAGGCGGGCGTCGCGTAGCCAAAGGCCTCGTAGAGCAGGATCTGCGGCGGGGTGTTGATCATGTGATCCCGGCCGCGGGCCACGAGCGTGATGCCCATGGTGATGTCGTCGACGACCGCGCCGAGGTTGTAGAGGGGCACGCCGTCGGAGCGCATGAGCACGGCGTCCTGCTGCGTGTTGTTGGGCGTCACGACCTCCCCGAAGACGAGGTCCTTGTAGGTGACGGCGCCCGAGCTCGGCGCGCGAAAACGAATGACGAACGGGCGATCGGGAGCGGGGCCCGAGCGATCACGGCAGGTGCCGGGGTAACGGAACTGGGCCTTGGGATCCCGGGCTTTCAGCGCCTCACGCTGGGCGTCGAGCTCTTCCTTGGTGCAATAACAACGATAGGCCGCGCCGGCCGCGATGAGCTTCTCGACGAACGCCTGGTAGACCGGCAGGCGCTCCATTTGCCGGTAAGGGCCGTGTTCGCCGCCGACCTCGGGGCCCTCGTCCCAGCCGAGCCCGAGCCAGCGAAGCTCGCGCAGGATGATCGCTTCGTTCTCGGGCGTGCTGCGCTCGCGGTCGGTGTCCTCGATACGAAGGACGAAGGTGCCCCCGGTCTTGCGCGCCCAGAGCCAGTTGAAAAGTGCGGTCCGGACGCCGCCGATGTGGAGGTAGCCGGTCGGAGAAGGAGCGAATCGAACGCGAGGCTTGCCTTGGGACATGGCGCCCGCCCTGTAGCATTTTTTGCAACGGGCGTCGGCCTCGGTGTGTTCGTGCTGCGGCGCGCTCGGCCTCCGCGTATACCGTGCTCCGCGAGGCTCGCGACGTGAAACGATTCCTGAAGCAGGCAGCGCTGATCGCCGGCAAGGACCTCGCCATCGAGCTGTCCACGGGCGAGATCGTGACCACGAGCGGGTTCTTCGCCGTGCTGGTGGCGGTGATCGCGTCGCTCGCGTTCTACGCAGGGCAACAAGCGACGGAAGGCGTGGCGCCCGGGGTGATCTGGGTGGCGGTGGCGTTCGCGTCGGTGCTCGCCGTGGGGAGGACGTGGCAACGCGAAAGGGAGGAGAACGCGCTGGCGGGGCTGCTCGTGCTCCCCGTGTCGCGCGGGGCGATCTTCGTGGGGAAGGCGGTGAGCGTCGCGATTTTCGTGGGGCTCGTCGAGGCGATCGTGATCCCCGTGAGTGCGCTGCTTTTTTCGGTGGATCTGATCCGGACGGGGCCGGGGCTCGTCCTGATCGC
>JANMGF010001601.1:0-7008 GCA_031374535.1 Polyangium sp. (in: bacteria) | reverse complement strand
GATCGCCAAGACCACGGGCGGCGAGGCGTACGTCGCGACCGACGCGAAGGCGCTCGCCGAGAGCATGCACTCCGTGCTCGACAACCTCGAAAAGACGCGCTTCGAGGCGAGCCGCGGATCATTCGAGGATCTCTTCTCCTTCCTGCTCGTGCCCGGCGTCGTGCTCGTGGGGCTCGATGCGCTCCTCAGGGCATGGCTGCTCCGGAGGTTCCCGTGATCTTCGGCGCGCCCATCTTCCTCTTCTGCACGGCCCTCGCGGGCCTCGTGGCGCTGCTCCTTTCGCTCGGCGCGGTCTACCGGCGTCGCGCGGCGCGGGCCTTCGGGGATCTCGAGCGAGTCGAAGAGCTCACGACGAGTGATCCCTCCGTGCGCCGCGCGTGGAAGGCCGTGCTCCTGGTGATGGCCACGGCGCTCGCGTTTTTCGCAGCCGCGCGACCGCAGTACGGCAAGGGGACGCGCTTCGTGCCCGCGACGAACGTCGACGTGGTGCTGGTGCTCGATTACTCGAAGAGCATGTACGCGCGGGACGTCGAGCCCTCGCGTATCTTCCGGGCGAAGATCGAGGTCGCGCGGCTCGTGAAGGAGCTGGAAGGCGCGCGTTTCGCGGCTGTCGCGTTCGCGGGCGAGCCCATGGGTTTTCCCCTCACGGCCGACGGCGCCGCGGTCGCGCAGTTCCTCCGCCAGCTCGACCCGTCCGACATGCCCGTCGGCGGCACCGCGATCGCCCGCGCCTTGAACCTCGCGCGGGATCTTCTGAAGCGTGATCCGAAATCGTCGGAGCACAAACGGATGATCCTGCTGGTCACGGACGGCGAGGATCTCGAAGGGGATCCGGTCAGCGTCGCGCGCCAGCTCGGCGCCGAGGGGACCACGGTGCACGTCGTGCAGATCGGCGGACGTACGCCCGAGCGTATCCCCGAGGTCGGCGAGGACGGCCGCGTGGTCGGCTTCCGGACGGACCGGAACGGCAAACCCCTCACGACGGCGCTCACGGTGCAGGGCGAGAAACAACTCGCGGCGATCGCGACCTCGACGCCCGGCGGTGAGATCATCGTGGCCGAGAAGGGCTCGACGGGGATCGAGCGAATCGCGGCGGATCTGCGCAAGCAGATGAAGAGCGAGCTCGCCGAGAAGATCGAGACCGTGTACGCGGACGTCTACTTTTACCCGCTGGGTCTCGCGATCTTGCTGCTCGTGGCCGAGGCGTTGATCACGGACGCGCCGCTCCGGATCCTCCGCAAGAGGGCCCAGCCAAAGCCCATCCAGCTGCCGGCAGAACGCAAACGGAAGGAGGCGCGTCGTGCCCCGGCCTGATCGGAAAAAACGCGTCCCGAGCGCGCTCCAAGGCCGCGCCAAGACCGCGGCGATCGCCGTCTTCGCGCTCGCCTGCGTCGCGGGTGGCGCGACCTGGCTCGCCTCCGGGTGCAGCGGATGGGACCCACGTTCGCCCTTCGAACGCAACGCGCCCGCGGTCGATCAAGCCCTCGCCGATCTCGACGCCGGACGCTTCGAATCGGCCGAAGAGGCGCTCGAAACGTACCTCGGCACGGGAGCCTGCACGGACGCGGGCCTCGGCCTGCCGGACGCGGTTCGCCAGAAGTACAACGGCTCGTTCGACCTCGGTCTCGTGCTTTTTGCGGTCGCGGAGAAGTACGGCCGGCGCTTCGGCGAGGAAGAGCAAAACGACGGCGGGCCCGGGGAAGAAGAGCTGGCGGCCCTGCGATCGCTCGAGATCGACTGCGCGCTGATCGTGGTGCGAGCGATCGCCGAGGACCTGAAGGTCCCGGTCGATCTCCGCGCGCGCGCGCATTACCTCGCCGGCAACCTCGAGTTCTTGCGGAAGAAGTACGAGGAAGCCGTGAAACACTACGACGACGCGCTCGCGTTGGTCCCGGGCCTGCCCGAGGACGCGTCGACGGACGGGATCGGGCGTGACGCCGCGTGGAACCGCGCGATCGCGCTGCGGCGCATCGAGGACAAGAAGGACGCAGGGCAGGACGCCGAGCCAGACGCCGATCAAGACGCCAACCCGGAAGCAGGCCAGGACGGCGGCGACGACGCGAGCGACGGATCCGACGGGGACGATGGGTCCGATGGATCCGACGGCGGCGACGATGGGGGCGAGGACGCGGGCGAAGACGCAGGCGAGGACGGCGGGAAAGACGCGGGCGAGGACGCGGGCGAAGACGGCGGGAAGGACGCGGACGCGGGCCAGGATGCGGGCAACGACGGGGGACAAACGCCGCCTCCACCGCCACAACCAGCGTCGCCGGAGCCCCAGCCGGGCCAGGAGGATCGGGTCCTCGACCGGTTCGAAGAGGCGCCGACCTACCAGGAGCAAGAGGCCAAGATGAAGGCCGGCACGCGGCGCGGGCGCGTGATGGAGGACAAGTGAGGGCGGGGGCGCTCGCGTGTTTCGCTTTCGCGCCGATCGCGGTGATCTCCGTGGCGACGATCGCCCACGCGGAGCCGCAGCTGACCACACGCGTGAGCGCACGCAAGGTCGAGGTCGGCGAGCCCTTCACGATCCAGCTCTCCGCGCTCGTCGCGCCCGGCGAGCCCATGCCGAGCGACCCGCAATTGAAGCCCGCCGCAGGCGCGACGATCCAGGGCGGGCCGAGCGTCGGCACCTCGATGGTGTCGATCAACGGAAACACGCGCGTGGGCATCGACGCGAACTGGCAACTCGTCTCGAACGCCCCGGGCCGCGTGCGGATCCCGGCGCCGAGCGTGCTCTGGTCGGGGCGCCGCTTCCCGGGACAAACGGTCGAGGTGGAGGTCGTTCCTTCGACCGGACGATCCCGCCGCCCGACCAACCCGTTCCTCTTGCCGGGAGGTCCCGGGCTTTTTGGGTTCGGGCTCGGCGGCGGCGCCGCGGATCCGCTCGACGACGACGATCCCGAGGAGGCGCAGCCCGCGCTCGACGAGAAGCTCGAGCTGAAGAACGCGCCCGATCCGTACGTGTTCCTCCACGCGCGCACCGACAAGAAAGAGGCCGTCGTCGGCGAGCAGGTGACGGTCTCGTTTTACGTCTACCAGCGCGTGAACGTCGAGATGGCGCCTGCGCGCGACGCGTCGATGACCGACTTCATCCGGATGTCGATGGTCTCGACGCCCGGCTTCGAGCCGCCCTTCCGCACGCGCGCGGGCGGCAAGACGTACATGGCGCGCCTCATCGATCGCGTCGCGCTTTTCCCGGTACGCATAGGCGATCTGCACATCGGGCCGATGACCATCAAGGTCTCGGGGATCAAGGTCGGCCGGCTCGTCGATCGATCGAGCGAGGACCTCGTCGTGCGCGTGACCGAGCCGCCACGCGCGAACCGGCCCCCGGGATACGTCCTCGGCGACGTCGGTCGTTTCTCGCTCTCGGCCACCGTCGAGCCGCGTCGCCTCACGCAGGGCGGATCGATCGCGGTCACCGTGCAGGTGAAGGGCAACGGCAACTTCCCGCAGACCCTCGCCGTGCCCGCGCGCACGGGCGTCGAGTGGCTCGATCCCGAAAAACGCGAGTCGATCAGCGCGCAGGGCAACATCATCGCGGGGCATCGCTCGTTCGGGTACGTCGTGCGTATCCAGGAGCCTGGCTCGGTCGAGCTCGGCAAGATCGATCTTCCGTACTGGGATCCCGCCTCGAAACGGTACGACATCACGAGCGTCGAGCTCGGCAAGGTCGACGTCGCGCCCGCCGCTGCGCCCGATCCTTCCGCCGCGCCGAGCGCCGCACCGAGCGACGCTCCCTCGGCCGCGCCTCGTGCCGCGGCGGGAGACGCCGACCCCTTCGCCACCTTGCCTGCTCCGCGCGCCGTGCTCGGCGAATACGTCGCGCCCGCCGCGCCCCTCTTCGACGGCGCGAACCTCTACCTCGTGATCGCCACGCCGCCGCTCGCGTACGGCATGCTCACCGTCGCCGCCGCGGGCGCGCGTAGGCTTCGAGCACGCAGGGCCGCGGGCGCTTCCTCCCCGGCGCGCCTCGCGAACGTCGCGCTCGACGAGGCCGATCGCGCGCGTGAACGTTCGGATGCGAAGGATCTCTCGGCGGCCGTCGAGCGCGCGATCCATCACGCCATCGAGGCGGCGACGGGGCTCAAATCGCGCGGCATCTTGCTCGATGATCTCGCGGCCGAGCTCGAACGTGCAGACGTCCCCGAGGACCTCGCGGCACGCACGCGGGGCCTGCTCGACGAGGCGTCGGCGTTGCGCTTCGATCCGGGCGCCACCGCGGCGAGCCTCGAGGAGCTCGCGCGGCGCGGACGAACCCTCGTGCGTGAGCTGCTCGCGCACGCCGGGAGGGCGCGGGGATGAGGCGCGGGCAAGCCGCGATCGTCGCTCTTCTGCTCGTGCTCGTGCTCGTGCTCGCGTTCGCGGGCGAGGCGCGCGCCGAACGTTTGCCCGAGGATCTCCATCGCGAGGGCACGGAGGCCCTCGTGCGTGGCGCATACGGCACGGCGATCGAACGCTTCGAAGCCCTCGCCGACATGGGTTTCGTGCACCCCGACGCGAGCTTCAGCCGGGGCCTCGCCTACGTCGCGCGCGTGCGTGCCGGCGCCGATCGCCCCGGGGATCTCGGCCGCGCCGCGGCGGCCTTCGAGGAGACGCTCCGCCTTCGCCCTTCCGACGTGGAGGCCGATCACGCCCTCGATCTCGTACGCGCGGAGGTCGTGCGAAGGCGCGCGCGTCGCGGCAAGGACGCGACCACCGTGCGCCCCACGCTCGATCGTGCCGTCATCGCGCTCGCCTCCGAACGCGCGTGGAGCTTGCTCACGGTCTCCTCGTCCGTGCTCCTCGCGATCGGCCTTTTCCTCCGCAAGAGCCGCACGTCTGCGCTCTCGGTCGCGGGCCGCATCATGGCGCCGACGGCGCTCGTGCTCCTCTGCGTGTTCTTGCCTCTGACGATCGCGGCGCGCAGGCTCCGGCTCACGACACGCGCGGCTGTCGTCGTCGTGCCCGAGGTCTTTCTCGTCGACGATCACGGCACAACGCTCGGCGGTGAGCCGATCCCCGAGGCGCATGCCGTCGAGGCGGGCGAGTCGCGTGGCGCGTTGATCCATGTGCGCTGGGGAGCCACGGAAGGCTGGATTTCGAGCGGTAGTGTCCGTTTGCTCTCGCCGTAACGTCCGCTCGATGGCTGCATACGATGTCGCGAGAACGCGGCAGCGCCGTGTGCTAGGTTCCCCGCCGTGTGGGTCCGCCGCGCTGCCATCCGTCCCGTACCTTCGTTCGCGCAGGTCCCTCTTCGGGCCCTCTCGGAGGTCGAGGAGCAGCTGGCAGAGGATGACGAGGAGGCGCGGGCGAAGCTCGACGAGGCCTTCGCTCGTTTCGAGCAGACGCAGCCCGCCCTCGCCGATCGTATCGCGCAGGTCCTCGGCGGTCCTCTCGATGAGACCGCGCTCGCGCTCGGATATTTCCTGACGCTCGCCGTGTGGCTCGCCTTCGACAACGTCTTCGGGGACGACGACCTCGCGGAGATCACGCCCCTCGCGCTCGCCGGCGTCGAGGAGTCGCTCAAGCTCGACGAGCAGCTGCGGATGGCCGATCCGGCCGAGGCGGTCGATTCTGACGACGTCATCGCCATGGAACAGCCCGACGTCCTTTCGTTCGTGCACGAGCACGTGGACGCCGCGCTCGAAGCCAACGCGAGCGAGGTCGACGTCGACGATGTACACGAGATTTATCGTGTCGTGCTGATCGAGGTCCTCGCGCTGAGTTACGCGGTCCGTCCCCCGACCAACTGGGGAATTCAGATGACGACCGAATTTACGGCCTGATCGGACCCGGCATCGACGTCCCGCGTTTCGCGATGCATTGACGCTCGAACGCCGCCCGCCTACGCACGCGGCCATGCAGCGATTCAGCGTGCTTTTGGGGATAGCAGGGCTTGTATTGACTTCGGCGTGTAGCGGAGGCGGGGACACCGGCCTCCCGGGAGGGACGATCACCGGCCCCGCGGGCAGCGGCGGCTCGGGGCAGGGCGGAACGGGCGCCGGCGGCAACGGCCAGGGCGGCAGCGGCGGCGACGGCGGCATGGGTCAGGGCGGCGGGGGCGGCGCGGGGCAAGGCGGCATGGGCGCAGGCGGCGGCATGCCGATGGCCGTGCAAGATCCCAACAAGGACGGCCCGTACACGATCGCCGAGCTCGACGATGACCAGTTCAAGGCGCCGACGGGCGATACGGTGCCGATGCACGTCGCTTATCCCACGGCAGGCCCGACGAGCGGCCCCTATCCGGTCGTCGTCGTCGCGCACGGCTTCCAGCTCCCGGCGAGCCAGTACTACGGTTACCTGAAGCGCCTCGCGAGCTTCGGGTACGTCGCGGTCACGCCCGACTATCCGACCTCGTTCGCCGGGACCGACAACACGAAGGCCACCGAGAACATCCGCAGCGCCCTCAACTGGGTGGAGTCGAGGCCCGAGCTCAAAGGCGACACGAAGATCTCCGGCGCCACGGGGCACTCGCTCGGCGGCAAACTCGCGGTGTACGCGGCGAAGATCGACGATCGTTTCAAGGCGACGATCGTGCTCGATCCCGTCGACGGCGCGCCCGGCAATCCGCTCAACCCGAACCCGATGTGCACCAAGCCCGCGTGCGTCGACGTGAGCGCCGAGCTCCCGATCGCCAAGCCCACCGGCTTCCTCGGCGAGACGCTCGACAGCATGGGCGGCGGCTTCCAGCCCGCGTGCGCCCCGGCGGCCGAGAATTTCCTCACGTTCTACGCGAAGACCACCGCGCCGAGCCTCGCCGTCACGGTCAACGGCGCCAACCACATGAGTTTCCTCGACGACGTGGCGAGCTGCGGATTCACCTGCAGCGTCTGCAAGATGGCCACGCTCGGCAACGCGGCGGTGAACGACCTCTCCCGCGCCTACGTCACCGCGTTTTACGAGCGGTACCTGCGCGGAAACACGGGGTACGACACGTACCTGACCGGCGCAGAGGCCCAGGCCCGTTACGTCGATACGGGCATCGTCACGATTCAGTCGAAGTAGGCCTCACCCCCAACCCCTCTC
>JANMGF010001585.1:0-1325 GCA_031374535.1 Polyangium sp. (in: bacteria) | reverse complement strand
GAGAGGGTCTGGCTCCAGGACGAACATGGTGTTTCCGGAGCCTGCCCGATCGCGTCGAGACGAGCCAGGTGTCTCCACGCGCGTGGGGGAGCGGCCCGCGCCGCCCCCCCACGAACGGGTCTTCAATGGGTGCCGCGCGCTTCACCACCCTTGCGGCCAATCTGGGCCATGTGGGCCCGATCGCTCGAGACGGCCTCGCCGCCCTTGCGGCCGATCTGGGCCATGTGCTCGCGGTCCTGGCTCACGCGCTCGCCGCCCTTCTTGCCGATCTCGGCCATGTGTTTGCGGTTCTGGCTGACGACCTCGCCGCCCTTCTTGCCCGCCTGGCGCGCCTCGTCGGGCGTGAATTCGTGGGCCGTGCCCTTCTCGTGGGCAGCCTTTCCGCCCTTGCTGGCGATGGCGCGCTGTTTGTCGCGCTCCATGGCCGCAAAACCGCGCTGCGAAGCGGGCTTGCGTTCGGTCGTCGGCTCGAGATCACCCGAGGACTCGGGCGCTTCGTCGTCCCGATCGGCCGCCTCGGCGGCGTGTGCCTCCTCCGTCTGCCCCACCTCGCGAATCTCCTCGGCCTCGCGGCTCGTCCCCGCGGTCTCTCGCTGGTCCTTCTCGATCATGTGCCCCTCCTTGGTGACGCCCCGCTCGATGTTCCGGCCGGGCGCCGTGTTGCTTCGCGATTGCTTTTGGGCCCCGCGAAATGGGCGTCAAGTCGCGCTCGGTAGCGCGTGTTGCCCTTGCATTCAGAAATAGCCTCGAAACGAGCGCTGCCGTGATCCCGGGGCGAACGAAGACGACTCCCACGCGTGGATCGCTCCGACGAACGACGGCGCGGGGGCGTAGATTTTTCGTTATCGGACCGGACAGACGGCTTCTTCATCGGGTTTGGCGGAGCCTCCCTGGTGCGCCCTTCCGCTCGCTCGCCAGGGCCCCGATGTGGGCTCCGGCGAACGGGCGATCTCACGCCTCTCGGGTGGGGTCTGTCCCGTCCTTACCCGAGCGATCGGACGATCGGCGTGCGGGCAAGGAGGTGCACACCCCTCCGGCGTATACGCCCGCCAATCAAAGAAGAGACCACGCGGCTTCGCCGTGGCGGACACTCCCCTCTCGAGCGGGCGCGACGGCAATCTTGGATGCACGAGCTCGCTTATCGGCTTGCCCTGAATCGTGCGCGCGACGGGTTCACCGGCGAGCGGCCTCGGCGCGTGGGTTTGCCCTGTAGAACAGGCGCGATACGCCAACGCGTTTTGCATTGCGCGAGGAGGGCAAGGTTTTTCGGCGATTCACAGTAAGGCGAGGGCCTTACCCGGACGAACGAGTCGATCAACGGCAAC
>JANMGF010001569.1:0-5573 GCA_031374535.1 Polyangium sp. (in: bacteria) | reverse complement strand
CGGCGCATCGAGGACGATGCGCCCGTCGCGATCAAGCTCGCGCACCCGGACATCCCCGAGGCCGCGTCTCGCCTCGCACGCGAGGCGGAGGTGATGCGCGCGGTCGGCCCGCCCCACGTGCCGGCCTTCTGCACGTTCGTGGAAAACGAGGCCTCGGGGACGTACGTGATCATGGAGCGCATCGACGAGAAGACGCTCGCCGATCACCTGCTCGCCCGCGCGGGGCCGGTCCCGGCGCGCGAGGCCGTGCGGCTCGCGCTCGCGGTGCTGCGCGCGCTCGAGATCGTTCACGCGCGTGGCTTCGTGCACCGGGATCTGAAGCCGGAGAACATCCTCGTCGACGCGGACGGGAGGCGCGCCGTGCTCCTGGATTTCGGCCTGGCGCGCTCCCTGTTTGCCTGGCCAAACGCCCCCGAGCTGACGGCGCCCGGAGGGGTCGTGGGCACGACCGAGTACATGGCGCCCGAGTCGTGTGAGGGGCGGCGCGCGGAGGACGCGCGCGCGGATATCTACGCGATGGGCGTGTTGCTTTATGAAATGCTGACGGGCCGGCCGCCGTTCTTCGGGCCCGCGCCGATCGTCCGCGAGGGCCACACGAGCCAGAGGCCGCCCCCGCCGACGGCCGTCGCCCCGCCGCCGTTCGCACGGTTGATCCCGCCCGCCATCGAGGAGATCGTGCTGCGTTGCCTGGCCAAGGATCCGGCCGATCGGCCCACGTCGGCGGCCGACCTGCGCGCGAGCCTCGCCATCGCGCTCGCGATGCCGGACGAACCACGCATCGTGCTCGCGGTGCCCGCGCTCGATCCGCCGCCCGGCATGAAGGCTCCGAAGAACGCCGAGCGTAGGGTCGTGTGTATCGCTTGCTTCGAGTCCACGCTCGACGCGATCGCCCTCCGGCGCGCGCTCGAGCCGTTCGGCGCGCAGGTCGTTCATGCCTCGTCGGGCCGGTACGTCGCGGCCTTCGGCCACGAGGTCGACGAGAACCCCGCGCGGCGCGCGCTCGAGGCGGCGCGCGCGCTCACGGAGCAAGGCGCCTGCGAGCGCGTGGGGCTCGATCTCGCCGCCGTCGCGGTCCACATCGGACCCGATGGATCACGCCGCATCCTCGCGCCGCGCATCGCCCGCGAGGATCGATTCCCGAGGCACGCGTCGCCGCCCGGGGTCACCCTTTCGGCGGCCGCGCGCGCCGTGCTCGAAGCCTCCGGCGTCGCGCCCGATCCCACACCTGCGTACGTCGACGGCGGCGTCGAGGAGACGACGCCCACGTCGACGAACGAGCGAACGCCGACCTCGTCCTCGCGCGGCACGATGCCGCTTTCCGGGCGCGAACGGGTGCTCGACGCGCTTTGCGAGCTCGCGCGTCAGGCCATCGGGGAGGCGCTGCCTTCGGTCGCCGTGGTGCTCGCCGAGCCGGGGTGCGGAAAGAGTTTCCTCAAGCGCGCCCTCATGGAGCGGCTCGCGGAGGCGCTGCCAGGGACGCGGATCATCGCGATCAGCGCGCACGAGCCGGTGCATGGAGCCGCGGGGCGCGGCGTGCGCGAGCTCTTGCAGCGCGCCCTCGCCTTGCCCGACGAGCCCCCCGAGGACGGCGGTCGGGAGCTCCTCGCGGCGAGGCTCGGGCACGCGCGTCACGCCGAAGCCGGGACGAGCGTGGCGCTTTCGCTCGGGTGGATCACGCAGAGCCGCGGCGCTTTCGGCGCGACCCAGGGCGTAGAAACGTTGCATGCGATCGAGGCCGCGCCGGGCGCGCTCCGGACGTTGCTCACGGCGAGCGTGGGCGAGGCGCTGCGGCGCAAGGCGCTCGAGGAGCCGCTCTGCGTGCTGCTCGACGACGCACATTTTGCCGACGACGCGACGCTCGCGATCCTGGATCTCGCCTCGAGGGCCGAGTCGCGCGCGCCGCTCTTCGTGTGCGTGCTCGGCCGCCCCTCGTTCGAGCAGGACCAACCGTCGTGGGGCGCGCGCGCCAGCCGTCGCGTCGTCCATCGGCTGGGCCCGCTCGATCCTGCGAGCGCGGCTGCGCTCTGCCGCGAGCTCTTGTGGCCCGCGGAGAACGTGCCCGAGCTGGCCGTCGCGCGGATCGCGGCGCGGGCCGAGGGCGTGCCGCTCCTGCTCGTCGAGCTCGTGCGTGGCCTCAAGGCGCAGGGGATCGTCCGGAAGCACCCCTCGGGCAGCGGGTTTTTCCTCGCGACCGACGAGCTCGACGATCTGCCCGATCTGCCGCTCATCGAGTGGCTCGCGCACCGTGAGCTCGACGCGCTCCCGCCTGCGGCGCGCGCGCACGCCTGCCTCGCCGCGGTCCTCGGCGCGGAGGTGACGATCGCGGAGATGCAAGGTGTCCTCGGGCGGCTCGATCGCATGAGCGTCGGCGGGGATTTTCCGCTCGATGCGCGTGTCGGCACGGAGCGCCTCGTCGCCGCGGGGCTGCTCGCGCGCCGCGGTCCTGGTCGCTACGCGTTCCGGCATGCGCTCGTGCGCGAGGCGATCGCGCGTTCGGTGCCGGAGGCCCAGCGCGCCCGGATTCACCTCGCCGCGACCGCGTATTTCCAGCAAGCCTCGGGCTGGGACGGCGGTTCGGCGCCGGGCGGCGACGAGCGCTCCCTCGCGCAGCTCGCGCATCACGCGACGCATGGAGGCGAGCGCGCCCTCGGGGAACGCGCGTACCTCGCGCTGGCCGAGGCGGCGCGGGCGCGACACGACTGGCTCGACGCCGAGCGCTGTTACACGCGTGCTCTCGAGCCGTCGCCCCCGAGCGCGAGCGCCCCCGCCGCGGACAAACCCGTCCGCGCGCTCCGGGGTCGCGGCCTCATGCGTTACCGGCTCGGCCGCTACCCGGATGCGCTCGACGACCTCGCTCTTGCGCGCGAGGGCGTCGCCGGCGATCCCCTCGCGGAGGCAGAGATCCTGCTCGACGAGGCCACCGTCCTCGACTGGATGGCGAACTACGAGGCTTCACGCGACCGCACCACGCGGGCCCGTGAAGTCTTGCAGTCTGCGCCCCCGCCTGCGCTCGAGGCTCGCCTCCTGCTCGGCCAGGGTTTGTCGCTCGTGCGTTTCAGCCGCGAGGACGAGGCCATCCCGCTCTTCGAGCGCGCGATCGAGGTCGCGGACACGATCGGGGACGAGGCGTACGAGCCGCGGATCATCGCGCTCTCCATGCTCGGCTTCGTGCTCCCGGCGCTCGGCCGCCTCGCGGAGGCCGAGCGGGCGCTCGCGCGCGCGGTCGATCTCTGCGAGTCGCACGGCGACGACCTCCACCTCGCCAGCGTGATCAACGCGCGGGCGCTGCTCTCGGCGCTCGTGGGGGACAAGGCGCGCATGGTCGCCGACTTCGAGCGGGTCGCCTGGCTCGGCCGCGAGCTCGGCCAGGATTGGCTGGAGATCCTCGCGCACCACAACCTCGGCGAGTATCTGTACCTCTGGGATGATCTCGACGCGGCCGAGCCTCACGCCGCGCGCGCGCTCGCGCTCGAGGTGCGGCACACGGGCGGAGCGCCGCGTCCCGTGATTGCCCTTCTCGACGGTCGCCTGCGTCATTTTCGCGGCGATCTCGACGGCGCACGCGAGGCGGCGGCGCGTATCCGGGCGCAGGCGGGCGCGACGCTCCCCGTGCCGGCCGAGGACGTGTTTTGCGCCATGCTCGAGCTCGCGACCATGGACGGAGACGACGCGGCCTGGGACGCGCTCGAGGCGCGCTCGCGTGAGTTTTCCGTCGGGCAGGAGCGCATCGAGGTGATGGAGGCTCGGGGTTTGTCGGCGCTCCGAAAGGGCCGACGCGCCGAGGCGCGGCACCATTTCGAGCGCGCGCTCGAGCTCGGCCGGACGATCCCGAACGTCATGGCCCGGCGGCTCGAGCGCAACCTCTCGCGCGCGCAGACGGACGAGGCCACGCTGCCGTCGTAGCGGGGGAACCACGTCCCGATACCCTGAGCGACGGGGACCGAGTACCGTGGCTTGCATGGATGTCGACCGCAATGGCTGGGCCAGCTTCCGTGTCGAGGCGTTGCCCGTTTCGCGTGCCTACACCTTGCTTGCGCCCGAGCCCTCGGCGCGTGTCGACGTCGCGCTCTGGGCGCACAAGGCCCGCATGTTTTTCGGAGCCACCCTCGAGCTCGTCCAGCCGAAAGCCTATCCGGGCGGCGAGGCGCCTCTGGCGGACGCGGTCGAGATCCAGATCGAGCGCAAGAAGGGCGGCGCGACGACGCGCGTGCGGGTCGTGACGTTGCCCGTGGAGGAGGCGCCCGAGGCTCGTTTGGCCGGGGAGGCGGGGGCGGCTGCGATCGGCGGCGCGGGCATGGATGTGCTCGTCCAGCGCGCGCGGCGTGTCTGGCAGGTGTCGAGTGACGTCGCGCAAGGGGAGGACCCGGACGCACCACTCGCGCTCGCTGCGATCCTCGCGTCGGTCTTGCTGGCGCCGATCGTGCCGCCGGGCGGGGGCACGATCTTCGGCGTCAAGGGGGCACGCGAGCGTCTGGGATTGGCTTGACGAACCCAGGCTGGCGAGCTGGCCTACGCAGGGGACATGCTTTCGTCCGCCCGTAGCAGGGTTTTTCGTGCGTTCTGCATGTCTGTTCCCGGACGAGCCTGGTGGTCCGGAGAAAAGGCGGCGACAGGCTTGCGGTCCTAGACGCCTCGGGTTACGGTAGGCTCCTCACGAACGTCACTGGCCCTCGACACGACGCTTTCTTTCCTCCCTCCATGCGGAGGGGGATGTGGCTCGCCTCGAACGACTGGCAGACGCAGCGTGTGCTTGCGCGGGCTGAGCCGCGCAGCACTTCCCCGTTCGATCGCTACGGCTTCGTCGAATGGTCGGCAGAGATGGCGCGCCTGCGCGCGAAGGAAGCCGTGAAAGCATCATGTCATGGGAAATCGTCTCTACGTAGGTAACCTCTCCTATAGCACCACCCGCGAGGCCCTCGAGGCCGCGTTCTCCGCCGCTGGGGAGGTCCGTGAGATCGCGATGCCGACCGACCGTGAGACCGGTCAGCCGCGCGGTTTTGCCTTCGTCACGATGGGCTCGGCGAGCGCGGCGACCAACGCCATCTCGCAGCTCAACGGGATGATGCTCGACGGCCGCACCCTCAAGGTCAACGAGGCCCAGGAGCGTCCGGCGCGTGATGGCGGCGGCGGCGGCGGCGGTGGCCGTGGCTTCGGCGGCGGCGGCGGTGGTGGCGGCTTCGGTGGCGGCGGCGGCGGCGGCCGTGGTGGTGGCGGCGGCGGCGGCTTCGGCGGCGGCGGCGGTGGCCGTGGCGGCCGTGGCGGCGGCGGGCGCGACCGTTACTGATCGGTAAAGGAGCGGCGCGGCGGGCGCTTGAAAGCACCGCCGCGCTGACTCGTGGGCCGTCGATCCTCGACGTCCTCGACGTCCCACGACCAGCATCGGGACGCGCAGAACCCACAGCGAAAGGCAAAGCCGCATGCAGAGGCAGGGAGCGCTGAAGCGCCAGAAGGAACGCGCGCGTCAGGAAAAACAGCGCGAGAAGAACGCAACCAAGCTCGAGCGCCGCAAGGACAAGGATCCGCGCAGCGATGGCTCTCAGGGTGAAGACCCGGACATCGCTGGCATCGTTCCG
>JANMGF010001545.1:0-1357 GCA_031374535.1 Polyangium sp. (in: bacteria) | reverse complement strand
CCCGTCGACCTCTCGACGAGCTCGATACGTGACGGAGCCGGCGCTCTCGCTGGTCTTCGCGATGACGCGATACCCTTGGATCTGGAATGTTCTCCGATCCGGCATCGAGAGCTGTGTCATGGGCATGTTCTCACGGCGTGCACCCGGCCGAGCGTGGCCGCCAGGCTGGTTCATGAAACCGTTCGATCGCATGGCTCCGGGTCCCCTCAAGCCTCGTGCATAGTGTCCTCCGTCCACACAGTCAATTCGAGCTCCTCTTGCTCCTGGCGCCGGTCGTCTGTGCGAGGGGGGGGTCTAAATTGTCCCTCGGCCTGCCCGCCCCCGCCCCGTCAAGAGAGCCGAACCGGCAGCGCCTCGAGGCCACGCAGCCCGATGCTACGCCGCCACCGCACTTGATCCGGCTGCACCGCGAGGCGCATCTTCGGGAAGCGCTCCACGAGCGCGCGCAGCGCGATCCTGCCTTCCAGCCTCGAGAGCGGCGCGCCGAGGCAAAAATGCTTGCCTAGCCCGAAGGTCAGGTGCCGGTTCGGATCCCGGGTGATATCCAGCCGATCCGCGTCCTCGAATGCCTCCTCGTCGCGGTTCGCCGACGCCACGAGCGGCATCACCATCGCGCCGCGCGGGATGACCTCGCCGTGAAAGGACATGTCCGACAGCAAGAACCGCGCGACGAACTCCACCGGAGGCACGAAACGCAAGAGCTCCTCCACCGCCTTGTCGGCGAGCTCCGGCTTTTCGCGCAGCAGCTCGAATTGATCGCGGTGCTGGAGGAGCGCGAGCGTCCCATTGCCGATCAGGTTGACCGTCGTCTCGTGCCCCGCGAAGAGCAAGAGGAACAGCATCGCGACGAGCTCGTCCTCGGAGAGGCGGTCCCCCTCGGCCTCGGCCTTGCAGAGCGCGCTCGTGAGGTCTTCCCCCGGCTCGTCCCGGCGCAGGCGCACGAGCTTGCGGAAAAACTCCATCATCCACAAGGTCCACGGGATCCCGACGGCGACGGTGACCACGGTCGTTTGCGGCAAGCTCATCATGAAATGGATCGCGCGGCGGAACACCGCCCGATCGGGGCCCGGGACGCCCATCATCTCCGAGATGATCGTCAAGGGGAGAGGCGTCGCGAAATCGGCCATCAGGTCGATTTCCTTCTTCGCCGCGGCCCGGTCCAGAAGCTCGTTCGTGAGCGACTCGACGCGACCCTTCAATTGCTCGATGCGGCGAGGCGTGAACGCGAGGTGCACGAGCCCGCGCAGCCGCGCATGGGCCGGATCATCCACCCTGACCATGGTGTGCTGAAAAGCCCGAACGGCCTTCGGCATCCACCAGTCATCGAGCGGATTGAACTTCACGGTCGCATAGCGCG
>JANMGF010001538.1:0-3742 GCA_031374535.1 Polyangium sp. (in: bacteria) | reverse complement strand
GCGCTGCGCCGTCGCGTCGAGGGGGGCGGAATCTACTTACTTCGTTCCGCCTGTCAACCGCCTCGTTGCCTTTTTTTGCGTCCCGTCTCTTCGCTGTCTTCTCGTCTCCTCTCGTCTTGTGGCGAGAGGAGGGAGGGGCGAGGCGACCTCGCTCCAGGGAGCAGAAGAGCCGGGCTTAGGCCTCGGCAGCCCCTTCGCGGCAGCAGCGCCGTCGCGTTGGGAGGGCGGACTCTACTCACGCCATCCGTCCTGTCAACCAGCGATGCTTTTTATTTCCGTCCCCCCTGCCCGATCGCTCGGGAAGCCAGGGAAATGCCCGGAAACGCCGCCTAGATGAGCTCTTCCACGTGCTCATCCGTGAACCAGCGCCCGCGGCCCTCACGGACGAGCAACATCTCCGCGCCGTTCGGAAGACGCACGCGGAAGCCCTTCTCCCGTCCCCGCAGGCCCACCATCGTCCCCATCACCTCGATCGCGTGCCAGCCGCCAGCCGCCAGCAACCGCCGCGGACGCGAGTGATCGGACGGAAGCGTCTCCACATCGACACGGAACCACTTGGTCGTGCCCTGCGGCCGCGGCCAGCCCGCCTCCGCGCAGAGCTGCCCGTCGATCTCATCGAGCGCACGCTCGGAAGCCGCAAACGCCGCGTGCGGATGAAAAACGACGACGAGCGCATACCTGTCCGGGAGCTGACGCACGATGTACCCACTGCCGCGCGCGCGCACCGTGAGCTGCTTGGACGCGTTGAAGTTCGAAGTCTCCCGCATCTCGCCGAGCACGATCTGCCAGTGCGCCGCCGCTACTTTGAGGTCGAACGGCTCCATGACGCCGAAGTAATCGACGGTCTCCCCCTCGGCGTCGACCATCGCCGCCCCCTTCGCGCCCGGCACGGACGTGACGAGGCACTCGAGGATCCGCGTGAAGGTCGAGGCCTCCTGATCACGCGGCACAGGCGCAGGACGAGGACGGCGGGATCGCGTGCGTTCGCTCATCGCTCGATCGGGACCAAGGCAAGGAGCGACTCCGCGCTCCGCTCGACGAGGACGTCGCGGCGCAATCCCTCGAGGAGCTTCACCCTCTCCGCACTCGCGCGGCCCCACACGACCTCGTCACGCACGAGCTTGCGCCGCTCTTCGACGGGGACACTCGAGGCGGCCGTGCGCTCGAGCAAAACGATGACGTGAACGCCGAACGACGTGGCAACGAGGGGGCTCGTTTCCCCACGCGCACCGAGCGCGCTCGCCGCGCGCGCAAACGAGTCCACCAGGGTCCCCCCTTCGAGACGGATCAAACGTCCGTCCGCCGCGACCGGAGCGAGCGCCTCCACGACGACCTCGAAGCCGTCCTTGTCGATGGCATCGACCGCGCTGCGGAACGCGGCGACGACCGGATCGTTCACCTCCTCGCCAGGACGCTTCGGCTGCGGGCGCGCGATCGTGCGCGCAGATTCGGCGACCGGAAGCACCGCCTCGCGGAGCGCCCGCGCCACGGTCTCGGCACGGGCGCGCGTCGACGCATCTGCGTTCTCAGCGAACCGCACGACCGCGTGCATGGTGCGGAAACCCTCGGGTCGATCGAGCTCGATCCATCGACGCGCCATCACGCGATCGAGCTCCGCGTCCGTCACCGGCCCCTTGCGCTCCGCTTCGTCCATGAGCTGATGCAAGAGCCGACGCGCGAGCGCCGCGCTCACCCGACCCTCGATCGCGGGGTCGGTCGGCACGCCACGCGCACGCGCCTCGCTCGCGAACAATGCGTCGCGGATCGCGAGCTCACGCGCGGCCGTCACGTCGATCCCTTGCTTCGCGGCGATCCGAAAGGCCGTGCTTTCCGCGACCTCTTCACGTCCGACACGCGCGACGATGCCCGCGGCGAGCGTGCCACGCTCGGGTGGAGGTCCCGACGGACCACCCCCACCCCCACACCCCGCCGCAGCTGCCACGAGCGACACGAAGAGCGAGGCACAACCACCGAGCCCCTCGCGCAGCACGCCCGCGCGCACGTTCATGCGCCACTCCCGCGGGGACGCAGGAGCTCCGTCGACGCTCGCAAGGAAAGCCCACCAATCACGAGCAGGTAGACCGCCTTGAAGTCGTCGCGCTGGCCCAGCGCATGAACACCGAAGCCAAACGCAGACGCCGCTGCGATGAGCAGGACGACCGCAAAGGCGTCAATCGCGCGAGACACGCTGGGAGCATACCTCGATGCGGCAGGCCTGTGGGGCCGGACCGGTCCGGGCCGTCCCCGGCTCGGGACGGACGGTCACGAAGACGACTCCCCTCCCCCTCGCCCGGACGCGGAAAATCGTCCGGGCCCAGCGAAGAGAAACTAGCGGCGCATCACGACGACAGCGACCCCGGCCACCACGAAGACCACGAGCATGAGCAGGGACTTCGCGGCCGCAGGCGTCATGCGTCGCAGGGATCGCGAAGAACGTTTGCCACGGTCCACGGCCACGATCGCCGCGACGGCGCTGACGGCGACCGCGCAAGCAACCGCGACCGCCTGCGCCGCGAGCGCTCGATCTCCATCACGAACGTGCCAGGCGAGGACGAGGTAGACGAGGCCCGACACGATGCCCACAGTCGCGACGGGGATCGCGCCGCGCGGCAACGTCGATCGCGCCTGCAAAAGAGGCGCGTCGGGATCACGCGGGGCATCGGCCTTCGATGGGCCCGTCTCCCAGCGCTCCCGCCACGAGAGCACGAACGCGCCCCAGGCGATGGCGCCGACCGACGCGCGCAAAGGATCGAGTCGCGCAGGCGAGAGCGCGGGCGCACCAAGCAGCCACGCGCCGGTCGTGAGGACGAGAAACGACGTGATGCCGACGTGCCGCGCGAGGGTCGGACGGCTGCTGCGAAAGAGCGGACCTGCGAGGCCGGCGACCAGGCCGAGGACCGCGACGAACGCGGCCGGACGCGCGGCGGTGCGCGAGAGTGCGGCGGGTGCGACGGTGGTCGACCAGGCGACGAACGTGGCGAGCAAAGTCTGTCCGGGCGAGTCCCCGGCGCGGATCTCGGCGACGAGACGCGCGACGGGTCCCTCTCCTTCGATCATTTCGGCGCGCGCAGGAGCAGCCTTCAGAGGCGCCGCGAGGGCATCGGCGCTCTCGCTTTCACCGGCTCGCAGCTCCTGATCATCCGCCATGCGCCTTCACACGATACTCCGATCGGAGAGCCTCGAAAGCGGCACGAACCCGCCTGCGTCGTCGTCGCCGATCGTCGCGGAGGCGCCGCTGCCGGCCTCCTCGCGCGCCACCTCGAGGCCGAGCTGGTCCCAGAGGCCCTTGTCGAAGAGGTGGCTCGGCCGGACGTTGCCGAGCGCCGCGAGCATGTTGCGTCGCGCGCCGGGAGAACGCGCGTCGAGGTCGGCGAGCAGGCGGCTTATCGCCTTGCGTTGCAGGTTCTCCTGCGAGCCGCAGAGATCACACGGCAGGATCGGGAACTTCTCCTCCTCCGCGAACGCCGCGAGATCGTCCTCCGCGCAGTAGATGAGCGGGCGAATGACGATGTTCTTGCCGTCGTCCGCGATGAGCTTCGGCGGCATGGCCTTGAGCTGACCGGCGAAGACGAGGTTCAGCATCAAGGTGGTGATCGCGTCGTCGCGGTGGTGCCCGAGCGCGATCTTCGTGCAGCCCATCTCCTGCGCGATGCGGTAGAGGATGCCGCGCCGCAAGCGCGAGCAGAGCGAGCAGTACGTCTTCCCCTCGGGGATCTTGTCCGTGACGATCGCGTAGGTGTCC
>JANMGF010001530.1:0-9204 GCA_031374535.1 Polyangium sp. (in: bacteria) | reverse complement strand
CGCGCACGCGCGCGTGGACAGCCATCGGAAGCGCGGCAGCGTCGTCGTCACGTTGAACGCGTGAATCGCACGGCGAACATCGGAGAGCGTTCTGGATCCCGACGGCGTTCGAGAGAACGCCCGGCGCTGCGCGTCGACCCCGCGCAATCACGCCCTCGACACTTGCCGCCGCAAAACGCCCCGGTCGGCCGCTCCCCTCCGCCCTCGCTCGATGCGCTTGCCCGGGTTGCGACCCCGCGCGGCGGGAGTACAGAATTGCTTCGTAACGCTTCACGGCGGAGGGGGGGGCATGGCGTACCGGATGGAGGACCTGATCCGAGGGTCCATGCGTGGAGGGCTCATTTTCGGCTACGTCCCCGCGTCGCCGGAGCACGCCTCTCCCGCGATGTACAAGGCGGCCCTTTCGGCCGAGATGGACCGTATGAGGGCCTCGGGGCTCGTGGCCGAGGCGTGCATTTCGAGCGAGCTCGAGGAGCTCGACGAGGCGCGGCTGGCCCCGGGGATCACGCTCTGCGGCCTTTGGCCGGATCGCGTCGGCGCTCCGGATCTCGAGCGGATCCTGCGTTGCGTGAAGAACGACGACCGTCCGTTCTTCTCGAAGCGTTACCGCGCCGATCCCGCGAAGCACCGCAAGAAGCCGCCCTCGCTCGCCTCGCAGCAGCGCACGAGCCTGTTCGAGCTTTTCCCCGAGGTGCACCAGGACTTCGTGCTGTTTATCTCGCACGAGCCGCGCGTCGCCGATCTCCTGCGGCTCTCGGCGCACGCGAGCTCGCCACTCTTCGATTACCGGCATCATTACCGGATGATCGACCTGCCCTGACGTCTCAGCGAGTCATGCAGGTTTCGTTGGCGGCGATGCAGACGCCGAGCTGCCCGCTCGCGCCGCAACAGTTGCCGGTCAAGCAATCGTCGTAGGTGAAGCAACCGGAGCCCTTGGGGCACTTGAGCCCGAGTTGGCCGCCGCAGGTCGGGCCGCCGCAATCGACGCCCGTCTCGTCGCCGTTCGGGAGACCGTCGGCGCAATCGGGAGCCGCGCCGCCCGCGCCGCCGCGACCGCTGCCGCTGCCGCTGCCGCTGCCGCTTCCGCTTCCGCTCCCGCTCCCGCTCCCGCGTCCCGCTCCCGCTTCCGCTCCCGCTCCCCCGCTTCGAATTCCTCGCGCGCGCGGAAACCAACATCAACTCCGGCGATCGGGGACCGCCACCGCGGGGCCCGCGGGCAGCGGGCGCGGCGGCGGCACGTGGGGCCAGTCGCGCCGCATGTCGGCGAGCGGCTCGAGCCGGGTCGCGATGGGTCGACCGAACACGGCCGAGCAAACGACGGGCCCGCCCGATCTTCGGGTGCCCGGGCCAGCGCCACCGCGCCGCGTGGTCGAGCTGAGGGGCCACCGCGTCGATCAGGTGCTCGAGGGCGGCGTCGACGACCAGCGCCGGGCTCCCTTCGTCGACGCGCGCGAAGAAGGACCCGAGCGCCGCCCGGAGCTCGACCGACGCCGTGGCGTTTTCGCGAAAGTGCAGCGCTGCGCCCCGCCGCCGCCCCCGCTCGTGGAGCGCCTGCTCCAGGAACTCTGGGGTGAATGTCAGGGAGCGGGTCACGGCGCGCTCCGTGTACCGGCGCTGCACGGCGCGCATCCGAGAAACGAGCCCGGTACATCGCGGAGAGCCTGGCGCATCGAGCGCCTGGGACGCACCCTTGCTTCGCGCCCCCGGTTACGCCTATTCTCCGTCGCCCCGTCCGTCTGGAGAAACCCTGTGTCCCTCCTCATCGATCCGGAGATCGCCGCCCGCGTCGATCGCCTCGAGCTCCCCTTCAACCGCTACGGTGTCGATCCCTACGGCACCGAAAAGCAGCACCTCGCCCGCCTGTTCACGTTCTTCCGGTTCCTCTACCGGCATTACTTCACCGTCGGCGTCGAGGGCATCCACCACGTCCCCGTTCGCGGCCGGGCCATGCTCGTCGGCAACCACTCGGGCGGCGTCGCGCTCGACGGCGCCATGGTGCTCACCTCGTGCTTCTTCGAGCTCGAGCCTCCCCGGCTGGCCCAAGGCATGGCCGAAAAGTTCATGGCCAAGGCGCCCTTCATGGGGCTCTGGGCCACGCGCGCCGGGCAGCTCACCGGGCTCGTCGAGACGGCCGAGCACCTGCTCCACGACGACCGCTTGCTCATGATTTTTCCCGAAGGCGCCCGCGGGACGGCCAAGCTTTACCCCGAGCGCAACAGCCTGGTTCATTTCGGATCCGGGTTCATGCGGCTCGCCATGAAGACCGGGACGCCCATCATTCCTTTCGGGTTCGTCGGCGGCGGCGAGGCCATTCCCACGATCGCCAATTCGTATGCCCTCGGGAAGCTCTTCGGCGCGCCTTATGTCCCGATCACGCCCTGGGGCGTCGCGCTCCCGGCGCCCGTGCGGCTCGAGCTCACGTACGCCGAGCCGATGACGTTCGAGGGGAAAGGGACCGAGGAGGACGAGGTCATCGAGGGGTACGTCGAGACGGTCAAGCAGAAGATCGCAGGTCTCATCGAGACGGGCCGGGAGCGGCGGCGCAAAGCCCTCGCGTGGCCCGGCGACGAGGACGAGGCCCGGTTCGAGGCCGGCGGCCGGACGAAGGAGGAGGAGCGATGAGGGTTCTCATTCCCGGGATCGGGGGCGTGCTCGGTCAGCACGTCGCGCGCCACCTGCTCGCGCAGGGGCACGAGGTCATTGGTATCGATCGCAGGCCCTGGCACGACGCGCCGCCCGGGATCGAGCTCCACAACGTCGACATTCGCAAGCGCGCGGCCGAGGACGTCTTCCGCAAGAGGAAGCCCCAGGCGGTCATTCACATGGCCACCGTCACGCACCTCGTCGAGCGGACCGAGGAGCGCTTCCGTATCAACCTCGGCGGCACCCGCGCGGTGTTCGAGCATTGCCGCGACTGGGGCGTCGAGCACGCGATCTTCGTCGGTCGACACACCTATTACGGGGCGGCCGCCGATTCTCCGCTGTATCATCAGGAAGAGGATCCGCCGATGGCGGTCACCACCTTCCCGGAGCTCGCTGATCTGGTCGCGGCCGATCTTTATGCATGCACGGCGCTCTGGCGATTGCCCCAGCTCCGGACGACGGTCCTCCGGATGGTGTATACCCTCGGGCCCACCGGGCACGGTACGCTCGCGACGTTCCTGCGCGGGCGGCGCGTGCCGATGGTCCTCGGCTTCGATCCGCTGTTTCATTTCATGCACGAGGAGGACGTCGCACGGGCGATCTGCCTCGCGCTCGAGAAGCGGATCACGGGCGTCTACAACGTCTCGGGGCCGCAGCCCGTGCCGCTTTCCGTCTTGATCCGCGGGACCGGGCGCTCGTCCCTTCCCTTGCCCGAGATCGCCTTCCGCGCCGCGCTCGGCCGCTTCGGCTTGCCGCGCTTGCCGCCCGGCGCCCTCACGCACATCAAGTACCCTGTCGTGGTCGACAGCGACGCCTTTCGCGCCGCCACCGGGTTCGTCCACCAGGTCGACGAGGTCCGCGCCATGGAGGAGTACCGGGACGCATTTCCGGTCCACGGCTGAGCGACAGCGTTCCCGCGCGCGCGCCCGTCGGGGGCGCGCCGCGCGGGAGGCCCGCGTTTCATTGGCAGAGGCCGGCGAGGCACATCCCGCTCAGGCATTCGAGGCCCTTGCTGCATGCCTGACCGCTGATGTTTTTGCAGGCGCCCTTGCCGTCACAGACGGAGGTGCCACCGCCACACGTGCGCTCTTCGTGTGCCGCGTTTTCCAGGACGTAGGCGCAGATGCCCACGGCCCCTGCGAGGTCACAACGGACGCACGCCTCGCCGCACGCCTCGTTGCAACACACGCCGCCCGAGCAGAAGCCGGTCGCGCAATCGCCCTCCGACCCGCAGGAGAGGCCCTGGGCGCACGGGCCGCAGGATCCACCACAATCGACGGCCGTCTCGCCGCCGTTCTGGACGCTGTCGCTGCAGCTCACGCACGTGCCCATGAGGCAGGATTGCCCCTGGGCCGCGTCGCATTGCGGTCTGCATTGGCTGCGCCCGCCCGTCAGCTTTTCCTCGCACACCGAGCAGGGCTCGACCACGCACGTCGTGTCGCAGCCGTCGCCGGGCGTCGTATTTCCGTCGTCGCAGGCCTCCTTGGCCTGACGCAATCCGTCGCCGCAGCGCGACGCGAGCGCGCTCATGCCCATGTCGGGCGTGGTCACGAGATCTTCGAGGAACTCGCCCTCGACGATGCAACCGTAACCGGTGAGTGCGCAAGCCACGAGCAAGAAGAAATCCCGTTTGACGTGTTCACGCGCCATGACGAACATCCCCCCCAAAAGCCGATTCGGTGACTCCGGCTCGGTCAGAAAAGAACCTCGACGCCAAGAAGCCCACCCTGGAATCGCACCATCGCCCGCGGCGCGGCGTATTCTTCGTTCCCCTCCGCCTCTTCCGTGTTGATCGCATAAAGCGCCGTCCCCAGGCCCGCGACGCCCGCGCCCACGAAGGCGAGGATCGACCCGTTCGCCAGGAATGCCATGTCCCGCTGCATTTCATTGAAACCGCCGGGGCAGCTCCGGCAGGGCTGGCTCCGCAGCCGGTCGCTCTCGGCGTCGAGCGTCGCCGCGGCGGCGCCAAGACCAATACCAAACGAGGCAAAGATGACGCTCGCGACGACGCCGCCTTCGATGATTTCCTCCGGCGTCTTCTCGGGCAGGATGGGCGGGGGCACGGTGACCTCCCAGGGCTCACGGCAGAGGCCGTCCGTCGAATGGACGAGCCCGCCCGTCAGCACGAGGAGCGATAGAATGCCCCGCACGATCACACATGACGATCCTGTGTTCAAACGAGAATGCATCGTTCCCCCCATGAGATCCATCTTTAGCACCCACGGAGAGCATGCACGAGGAAATGGTACACGCGAAACCACGCGGAAGAGGCTCCGTCCCGCGCGCCCGTCGATTCGTATGTCAGGCCAAACTCAGCGTTCGGCGTCGAACAGCGCGCCGGGATTCATGACTCCGGCGGGGTCAACAGCACGTTTGGCGGCGCGCAGCGCGGCCTCGAACGGCTCGGGTCGCTCGTTTTGCCAAGAGGGGCGGTGTACGCGTCCGACGGCATGGTGGTGGGTGATGGTGCCGCCCGAAACACGCCGCAGGATCGGGAGCACGGCCTCATGCACGGCGCCGTCGAGGACCTCGAACCTGTCCCAGGGGCACGCTGTCTCGAACGTGTCCACGAGGACGCCGAGGGAGACGAGCGCGCTCTGCAGCTAAGGCGCGCGATGATCCGCCGATTCGAAGGCGAGCAGGAGCATGGCCTCGCCGTCGGTAAAGACGCCGCCGAGGAGCGCGTCCGTTCGATCGAGCAATCGACAGTTCGAGGGGGAAAGGCCCGATTGCGAGAGGAGCCGGCACGCAAGCACGCCGTCCTTGAAGGACGCGAAGGAGACGCTCGCCGAGGCCCGGTACCGGGGCCGCGCCTGTTCGTCGGGAAAAGCGTCGGTGTACCCCCACGCCCAGAAGCTCCGCTCACGTTCGCTCATGGGTCCTTCGGGTCCTCCGCGGCGGGCGTGGCCACGACGCCGACCGGGTCCCCGGCTGTCTCGGCGGGCGCGCTCGAATCGAGCAACAGGGCCATCCAGCGCGTCTTTTCGCTCCCCTCGAGGAGAATACGCGCGACCATCGTGAGGGGCACGGACAGGAACATGCCCGCGGGCCCCCAGAGCCATCCCCAGAAAAGCAGAGAAAGAAACACCACGGTCGCCGACAAACCGAGCCTGCGGCCCATCCACGCGGGCTCGAGGATGTTGCCGAGCACCATGTGCACGACGAGAAAACCAGCCGCGACCGCGACCGCCCGCCCCGGGCCGTACGAGAGCAATGCAAAAAAGACGGGAGGCACCGAGGCGATGATGGCGCCCACGTTGGGGATGAAGTTGAGCAGGAACGCGAGGAGGCCCCAGAGCAGCGGAAAATCGACGCCGAGCACGACGACGATGAGGCCCGCGAGGAGCCCGACCGCGAGGCTCACGACCGTCTTGATGAACAGATAGTTCTGCACATCACCCACGATCCCGGGGAAAAGCACGGTGGAGCCGCCGCGCTCGCCGGCGATGGCGCGGAGCTTGCGCGAGAACGCCCTCGCCTCGAAGAGCATGAAGCCGAGGATGATCAGGACGATGAAAATGTTCGAGACGAGGCCGGCGAGGTCACGCACCATGCCGGCGCCGAACGAAAGCACGGCGCCCGGGGAGACCATCTGGCCGATCGCGCCCGTCGAGACGTGGATGTTGTGGGTATGCAGCCAGGCCGTGAGCCCGGCGGCCATGGTGTCGATCCGCGCCTGGTAACGCGGCACGGCCTCCCCAAAGTCGGTCGCCGATCCCACGACGACGAAGGCGCCGCCGCTGAGGACCGCGATGTTCGCGAGGAGCACGAGCGTGGCGGCCACGGGCTCGGGGACGCGCCGCCTTTCGAGCCAGGCGAGCGGCGGGGCGCTGACGATGGCGAGCAGGATCGCCATCATGAAAGGGACGAGCACGCTCGCGGCGGCGTGGAGGGCGGCCACGACGACCACGAAGGCGGCGAGCTTCAGGAGGACGTCGGAGCGGGGCGTGTCCAAGCGCGGGCATCGTAGCCGGATGCGCCGCGAAGCGCACCCCCGGATGCGGGCCCTTCCAGCGCGAGGCGACCCGTGCGATGGGCACCCCATCCCTCTTCGGGGGAAAACGAAGGGATCGACAGGAGGAAAACGTGATGGGACGAACGACGATTCACAGGGCGATGATCGTGATCACCGCGCTCGTGGCGGCCGCATGTGACGGAAGCGGAAGCGGCGGCGGAGGCACGGGCGGGATCGGTGGCGGGAGCGGCGGCGGAGGCGCTGGCGGGAGCGGCGGCGGCAACGTGCTCGAGCCGGGCCAATGCCGATCGAGCGCCGATTGCATGGAATCGGGCGCGAGCTGTTATGCCCCGGGGGAGAGTATCCCATGCGGGGCCTGTTACAACCCGCCAAACCCCTGCACCATGGACGCGGAGTGCGCCGCGCAGGATCCCTTGACGATCTGCGACAGGCCGCAATGCACCTGCGGCGATTCGGAGTGTATGCCGGGGTGCACGTCGGACGCGGCGTGCAAGCCCGAGGAGTTCTGCTCCCCGGGGCACCGTTGTTTGCCCGATCCGTGTGCGGCGGACGCCGATTGCCCGGCGAACTTCGGCTGCGACGCGCAGGCACTCTCGTGCGCGCGGAAGGCGTGTAGCTCCGACGCCGCGTGCAGCGGGTTCTGTGTCAATGGCCAGTGCCACCCGCTCGCGGGCATCTGCGCCTTGCCGCCGCCCTGAACCTGAAGAAATGCGCGGGCGGGGGCTCGGGGCGGCGCTTCCGATCGGAGCCCCCGAGCGCCGCGGCCAAGCTTCACACGCAATCGGACCATCACGACGTGGCTCGATCAAAATGGCGGATGGGGCGCAGGTTCGTTCCGGATCGATTTCAGCATCGAGCTGCTCTCGGCCGACCGAACACCGGGATGCGATCCTTCGAGCCCACGGTGGACTTCTTCCAGCCCGATTGCGAGAACGTCCCCCTTCGTCTGGGACAGCAACTGCGTGCTCAACCCGCCCTGAGATCCCCCGACGTCAGCCTTCGAGCAATTCGAATCGAATCCCGGCGGCCTGGAGGCGCGTGATCAAGGCGTCTCCCATGGCCACGGCCGGGGTCAGGACGCCGACGTGCGGCGGGAGCTTGTCCTTGTCGAATGCAAGGCAAAGGGCGCTCTCGGCGACCATCTTGGACGTCTCGCCATACCCTGGATCCCCGCCGCTCACGCGCGTGAGCACGCGTCGGCTCGAGGCCTCGCCGCGGAACGTCACCTGGAACCAGCTCCGCGCGCGTTGCGAGGCGCTCGGGCCCTCGCCGGAGGGACGGAGGCGCGAGAGGAGCGCGCGGGTCGGGCCGAACTGCGAGAGCCCCACGACAGCGCCCATGGCGACCGCTGCGCCCGCGAGCTTCAAGGCCGAGGAAATGACGAGGTTGTGGCCATAACGGAAGTCGGGGCCATAGATGTCGAGCGCGCGGGCGCTGCGCAGGACGACCTGCGGGTCGATCGAGGGCATGGGGCAAGCCCAGCCGCCGAGCTCGGGCTCCTTGCGTACGCGGGGGCGGAGCTCCTCGACGACACGACCGCCGGGCAGCTTGGCCTGGGCCCAGGCGGGCGACTTGGCAGCGGCGAAACCACCGGCGCCCATTTCGTTGAGCGCCGATTGCCAGGTGCCGCCGGAGAACGTGCCGCCGCCCATGCGGACGAACCCTTCGAGGGTGATGGGCTCGCCCTGGGGCAACTTCTCGACCGTAAAAAGCGCGCCGAGATCGTGCGGGATGCTGTCGAAGCCGCAGCAGCTCACGATACGCACGCCAGCGGCGCGGGCCGCGGCGTCGTGGCGCTCGATCATGCGATTGACGAACCGCGGCTCGCCCGTGATGTCGACGTAATCGGCGCCCTCCTGGATGCAGGCCTCGACGAGGGGCTCGCCGTAGAGGGCATACGGGCCGACGGTGGTGAGCACGACGCGGGTTTGGCGGGCCAAGCGCGCGAGGGACGCGGGATCGTCGGAGCTCGCCTCGATCACGGGCAGGCTCGCGGGGTCGGGCAGGACGGAGGCTATCTCCTTCTTCACCGACGCGAGCTTCGAGGCGCTGCGACCGGCGATGGCCCACGAGAGGGGTGTGCTCCTCGCGGTTTCGGCCAGGTAATGTGCCACGAGTCGACCGGTAAAGCCGCTCGCGCCGAAGAGGACCACGTCGTACTCGCGCTGGCTCGTCATGGGGGGCTCGATACCAGGGAAGCCCGTCGGCCGAAAGGGCCGCGTGGGGGTCGGCCCCTCGAAGTGCTACGCTGGCGGGCGATGAGCATCGAGCAGGCCGGGAGGCTCCTGGCGGACGCGCGGTCGGCGCTGTTCATCACGGGCGCAGGCATCTCGGCGGCGTCGGGGGTCCCGACGTACCGCGGCGTGGGGGGGCTTTACGGGGATCGGGTGACCGAGGAGGGGATGCGGATCGAGGAGGCGCTCTCCGGCCCCGTGTTCCAGCGGTCCCCCGAGCTCACGTGGAAGTACATCCACCAGATCGAGCAGGCTTGCCGGGGCGCGGCGCCGAACGGGGCGCATGTCATGCTCGCGCGGCTAGAGAAACGGCTCGCGCGGTGCTGGGTCCTCACGCAGAACGTCGACGGG
>JANMGF010001512.1:0-9867 GCA_031374535.1 Polyangium sp. (in: bacteria) | reverse complement strand
GCGTTCTCGCTCGACGGGGACCTGTAATGCAGGCCGGGCTTGAGCGCCCCATTGCAAGCTCCCGCGATGAGGATCGGGTACTCCTCGAGCGAGTGCGATTTCCCGTACGAGCAATCACTCGTCGCGAGAATCGCACAATGGTCGAGGAGCGTGCTATCTCCCTCGGGGACGGCCCCGAGCGCCTTCACGAGATACGCGAACTCCGAGAGGATGTAGAGCAGAATGCTCTGCACCTGCGGCTGCGCGCCTGGCTCATCGTGGGTGAGCTGGTGGTGGCCCCCGGTCGTCCCGGGATAAAGGGGATTACCGACGGGGCTCGAGAACCACTGGCTGAACACGCGCGTCTGGTCACACGCGAGCGCCATCACGAGGATATCGACCATGGCGCGCGAGATGTCGGACATCGGCGGCCTGCCGTCCACGTCGGGGTATTCGTCGAGCGGCTTTTGCGGCACCGCGCACGCCGCGAGGCTCGGCGGGTTCTGCTGGAGCTTTTCGATCTGCTGTTCGAGGGAGCGGATCCCGTCCAGGTGCTTTTCGAGCCGCTCCTTGTCGGTTTGACCGAGGACCTGCTGCAGCGCCGTGGCCTCCTCCAGGACCCCGTCGAGGATGCTCTGCCGGAGGGGCAATTTCGGGTCCGGCGTCGGCATGCTGCCCGGCATGACGAACCCGTCCACGAAGACGCGCTGGAAAAAGGCCGCAGGCGAGGTTTCGGGCGGGTTCACGCTATGGGGCGCCGTGTACGAGAGGCTGCGGCCACCCGGCTGAACCGCCATTTCGAGCGAGCGAAACCGCGTGTCGCTGCCAATGGCCTCCGCGATCACCTGATCGATGCTCGGCTGGGTGAACGTCTCGAGGTGCGTCCCGCTGTTGAGCGGGGCCGCTCCCGAGAGAATGCCCGCGGATCCCGAGTAATGCGGCACGGTATTGCCCGTGTAGACCTTCATGCCCGAGATGACCGAGACCTTGTCCTTCACCTCGGCGAGCGGCGCGAGCGTGGACGAAGGCTCCCACGTCGGGCCGGTCCCCTTGGGCACCCAGAAATCGGGCAGGATGCCATTGCCCCAAAAAAAGATGCCGAATCGCTTCGGCAGGGCGTCACCTTGCGCGTACGCCGTGCCGCTCTGGTTGAGAAAGATTTCGAGCGCCGGCAGCCCGATGGCGACCGCCGCGCCCCCGAGCATACCCCTGAGCATCGTTCGTCGGCTGAGCTTGATTCGCTTCATGGCCATGATCCTCTTCATCACCGATGGTCAGGGCTCGTGCGCGAGCCGGAAACCCGGGCTCGTCGCGATGAACGCGAGAAGCGACTTCACGCGATGACCTGCCGCGCGGAAATCGTAGGTGAGGCTGTTGATCGTGCCGCGCTCCTCCTCGGTGGGCTCGAACGCCGTGGCATACGAATAGAGCTTACGCACGAAGCAGGGCGCGATCTTGTCGCTGTCGTGAATCCGGACGGCGAGCTCGCGCGCGTCGCTGTACGGCACACCGTCGAGGTTGCCCGAGGGATCGATGATCGCCCCGGTCTCTTTCAAGCGGAATCGACCGATCCCGTCGAAGTTCTCGAGGCCGAGGCCGATCGGATCCATGAGGAGATGGCAAGCCCGGCACCCGGGATCGGTGTTGTGTTGCGAGATGCGCTCGCGCAAGGTCCGCGCATCCGTCGACGGATCCGGCAGGCCCGTGTTCACGTTGACGGGCGGCGGCGGAATGGGATCACAGAGCAGATCCTCGCGGACGAATTTACCGCGAAGCGTGGCCGACGTGGACCGCGGGTGCGAATGCAAGGCGAGGAGGCTGATGTGCCCGAGCAGCCCGAGCCTCGGCGAATCCGCGGGGTGCTCCACCAGGCCGAACCCCTCGTCCGTCGGCGCGGGGATCGCATACATCGAGGCGAGCTTCGGATTGACGAAGGTTTGCCTCGTGAGGAAGACGTCACGATAATCGGCGTCGAGGTCGAAAACGAGGTGTTCGAAGACACGCAACGTCTCCTCGCGCGCGGCGGGACCGACGTCGGGGCTGAAGTACGTGAAGACGGTCGGGTCCTTCGAGAGCGCGTCGAGGTCGCCGAGCCTGAGCCAATCCGTGACGAACGAGCGCAGGCCGTCTTTGGCGCGTGGCGATTCGAGCATCCGCGCGACCTCGGCCTCGAGGCCCTCTTCTTCGGTGAGCGTGCCTTTTTCGGCCGCCGCGAGGAGCGCCTCGTCCGGGATGCTGTTCCACAGGAAAAACGAGAGCCGCGACGCCATTTCGAGGCTCGTGTAGCGGCGTTTGCCCGGGTTCTTCGGATCCGGCTCGCCGACCTGGGGGCGATAGAGGAAGTTCGTCGACTGAAGCATCGCCGCAATGGTGAACTCGAGCCCCTTGTCGAAGTCCCCGAGCGTGGTGCCCGCCTGCACGACGAGCGCGCCGAGCCGATCGACCTCCGCGGTCGAGAGCGGGCGGCGGTAAACGCGGCGGCCGAGAGAGCCAGCGACCTTCTTCGCGCATTCGAGGTCGCTCGCCCCCGCAGGCGTACACGGGAGGACGGCCGCCTTGCGCGCCGGATCCGTGATGACCTGCTGCGCAATCGCAAAAGCAGCCTTCTCGTATTTCTCGACGCCGCGCGACGAGATGGTGCTGACCGACGAACCGAGCGTCACGAAGCCGCCGAGCGGGGCGTCGGGCTCGATCGCCGTCGGGACGTTGATGTCCTCGCCGAAGAGCTCGCGGATGGCATTGCCATACTGAGCGACAGTGAGGCGTTGCGCCCCGGTCTGCGCGGCGAGCTCCGGCATCGGCGGCCGCGGCCCGAGCCCATTGCCGCTCGGCGACGGCTCACTGCTGCACGCGACCGAGACGAGCGAGACCGCGAGCGCCGCGGCGAGCCTCGCCGGCGAGAAAGAGGTCGTCGTGAGAACCGCGTCCCGGGATGACATCGAGCACCTCATTTGTGCTGAAACTTGACCTTGGGCGAGAGGACCTCGGAGCCGTCGAGGATCTTCTGAACCTTCTCGCTCGTGTCGCCGAGGATGTGGCGGCGCGCAAACGAGAAGGCATAGGTGTTCACGAGCGCCCAGCCCTCGAACGAGTCGAACTCCGCGCAGCCGCCGAGCGCGAAGAGCTGGTGGCAGCCGCCCTCGAAATCGAGCCACGTGAAATCGATCGACGTCACGCGCTCCCATACGTTCTCGGCGCCGACCGGATCGAGGCTGCCGCTCATCAACATGTAGGGCTTTTTCACGGCGTCGTAGCCGTCGGAAACGAACCAGCCAGGGCCGTCCCCCGTGCCTGCCGCCATGGGCAAACCCGCCGCGACGCGCGGATCCCCGAGCCCCTCGCCGAACACCGCGATCTGCTCGGGCGTACACGGCTCGGCGAAGCTGGTCCCGCTGTCGCACATCGCCTGAATCGAAGCCTCGTCGTACACCGCGCCCCCGGTCGCCCACGTCGTGCGCCCCCCGAAGCTATGGCCGGAGAGCAGCACCTCGTCCGTGCGGCATTTGCCCGCGAGCGGATCTTCGGCAGGAAGAGCCTCGATGGCGTCGAGCGAGGCGGTGATGTCCATCGAGCGCAGGAAGCTGATGGTGAGGGGCATCTTGTCCTCGTGCTCCGGCAGCGTGTTGCCCGTGTGATCGGGCGCGACCGCCACCCAGCCATGCGAGGCGAAATACCGCATGAGATCGGAGCTCGTGCCGCCGAAACCCGAATACCCGTGAGAATGGGCGTGCACCGGGTAACCCGCGGGCTCCATCGGCGGCGCGAGGCTCGCTCCCTCGAAGACGTCCTCGTCGGGAAATACGTTCAAATAACGCGGCGGCGTGCCCTCCTCGTCGAGCGTGGGATACCAGAGATTGACGCGGATCTCGCGCGGCGCGCCCACGCCCTTCGGCGCGTACGTGTGCAGGAAGGAACGGTAGCCGACCCGGAACGGGCCGATAGCGTCCACCGGGTAGTCGAGCAGGCCCCCCTCCGGCATGGCGGGACCCGTGTCGGGGTTTTCAGCCGGCGGCGCTTCCGGCGAGCATCCCGCGAGAAGCGATACCGACGTGACCCCGAGCGCGAGAAGGCGACGAGCGTGCCGGCGGAAAGCGGAGAAGAATACCACGGTGCGTCCATTGGATCATGAAACTGCCCAGGACGCTACTCGTTTCTTCGCGCAGCCCAACGAAGCCATAATGCCGGCACGTGAGAACTTTCCAGCGCGGCGCGGATCCGGCAGGACCGCGCTGGAGCGATCCGCTGCGGCACGATCGCCTGGCGAAGCCAGGGCTCGTCCGTCTGGAGGGGGCTCTTGCGCACCCGGCGTCAGTTCTCCCGACGCATGAGCTGCAGTTGCAGCTGGAGCGTGGCGAGCGCGACGCCGGCGATCACCACCGCGCCAATGAGCACGTCGACGCCGATCCCCCAGAAGGCGAGCGGCGCGCCCCCGTGGCTGGATTTTCGCGCGAGCTTCGACGGACCCCACGTGATGGCCTGGGTCGTATTCACGAGTCCCTCCCCCAGGAACGAGTCATCGCATGGGGGGCTCGGCCCTGGCTATCGGTAATTCCCTGAATCTGCTGTCATCCACGGACGGGGAAGCGAGGCTTCCACCTCGGGCGGCTCCTTCTCGGCCGTCATTTCTTCGCCGCGAAGAGCCCTGCATTTTCGAGGAGCGACATGACCTCCGCGCGCATCGGTCCGAGCATGGGAGACGCGAGCAGCGGCGCGAGCTTGCAGACGAGGTCGAGCGAGCCGTCCACGAGCGCGCGGGTCTTCACCTGCTCGTCCGAGGTATCGTTCACGAAGTAAAGGAGCAAGCCGAGGTGCAGCACCCAGAGGGCCTGCGCGAAGAGCGGCCTCGACTCTTCGGGGATGGTCTCGTCTTGTCCGATTGCGTCGAGGAAAATCTCGATGCTCTGGCGGCGCACCTCGGTGGTCTCGGCGCTGAAGACCGAGACGGGCTCGTCCGCGCCGAGCGTGCTCCGCAGAATGGCGCGGAGGAGCTTCCGGTCGTCCTTCAGCATGTCGATCTTCGCATGCATCACGGCTCCGAGCCTCGATCGCAGATCGGGCAGGCTCTCCGTGGCGCACTTCGACGCCTCCGCGTGCGCGTCCTGCTGGCGCGCGTAATACGCGAGCACGAGGGCCTCCTTCGAGGGAAACCAGTAATAGGCGGCGCCGAGCAAGAGGTCGGCGGCGGCGGCGATGTCGCGCATCGTGGTCCCATCGAAGCCGCGCTCGCGGAAGAGCCGGAGCGCGGTTGCCAGGATGTGCTCGCGGCTCGCCTCGCCGCCGGGCCTGCGCTTGCGCGTGGTCATCGATAATGCCCTCCGGCATGAGAACGTACCCGGCAGCTCCCGCCGGGGCAATCGTCCGGCGCGATCCACGCGGCGATCGTGCGGCGCTTGCTCGAAAGCGCGTGAAAGAACCGCTCCGCGAGCGGGGCGAACGTCGGGCCGGAGAGCCGGTACGACCACGGGCGCCATTCCACGAGCGCCCACAGGCAAACCAGGAACGCGGCGGCCCCTGCCCAGACGTCGCCCTCGTCGCTCACCACCACGAGCTCGTCCCCGAGCCACGGGAGCCCGGCATAACGCCGCCTCGCCTCGTCGCTGCCGCAGGCGAGGAGCTCGAGCTCGACATACGCCTCCTGGGTGAGGAGCCAATCGCGGCAGCGTATGCAGAGCGCGCAGGTATCGTCATAAAGGACCGTCAACCGTTGCATGCGTGCACCTCCTCGCTTCGAATAGCGATCCTTTCAATGGCCGCCCGCGTGCACCATCTTGAGCTGCGGGACGACGGGGGGCGGCAGCACGGCCATCTGGGCCCGACGGCGCATGCGGTGGAAGAGGTACACGTTCCCGAAGTGGATCACGCCGAGCGACAGGAGCAAAAGCCCGAGCTTCGCCGCCAGGATCTCGATCGCCTCGATGGCGTCCGTCGCGCGGTCCGCCTTCATGATCAAGCAAGCATAACCGAAGTTGAGCAGGTAGAAGCCGACGACGAGCAGCCGGTTCACCGCATCGGCCATTTCGCGGTTTTCCTTGAAGACGTCCGCGAGGAACACCGCGCCGCTGCGGAACAAGGTCCGCGCGAGCCCCACCGTGAGCCCCACGCTCGTGACCGCATAAGCCGCATACACCGGGACCAGATACGACGCCGAATCCATCATCGTGGTTTCCATGGAAGTCCTCCTTACGACTCGGCCTGCCGGAACCGTCCGGCACGACCAAGTTTGAACATGTTCAGATGATGGATGCAGGCTCGCCTCCCGTCAAGGAGATTTCTGAACATGTTCAGAATCTCTCCCAAGACCACGAAATGATTGATCTTCGTACGGGAGCCGCTGGGCGGACGTGTGAAAGACTACGAGGCGGGAGATCAGCGGCGACGGGCGGAACGGATGACGACCGGCTCGAGCGGCGCGTCCTTGGAGAACGGACCTTGCGAGCCTGTCCGTTGCGCGACGATTCGCTCGATGACGTCCATGCCGGAGGTCACCGCGCCGAACACGGTATACCCCCAGCCGGCGCCCGTCTTCGACGTGTGGTCGAGGGACGCGTTGTCGGAGACGTTCACGAAGAACTGCGCTGTCGCCGAGTTCGGCTCGCCCGTGCGCGCCATGGCGACGGTCCCGCGCGTGTTTTTCCGGCCGTTGTCGGCCTCGTTCTTCACGGGATCGTGCGTGGGCTTCTTGTTGTACGTCGCGTCGTATCCCCCGCCCTGCGCCATGAAGCCCGGAATGACGCGGTGGAAGATGGTCCCGTCGTAGTGGCCTTCGTCGACGTAACGAAGGAAGTTCGTGACGGTCTCGGGCGCGCTTTCGGGCTCGAGGGTGATCTCGAAGGAGCCGTGGTTGGTCTCGAAGAGGACGGCGGTAGACATGCGCGAACCCTATCACGGGAAACGCGCCGGCCGAAAGCCAGGAAAACGCGTAGGCGGCTCGTTTCGGAGGTTCGTGGGGGTTTCGGCGCGGCGACAGGCGGGGCGTTCGTGCCACCCACGGCATTCCCGCCCCGCGTCAAACCTTCCGCGGATACCGGATGTACACGTAATGCGTGTGCCCGTCGGTGACGGTGCTCTGGATCGACACCTGCTTGCCGCGCAGGAGCTCCTCGAAGTCGGCGGTGAAAATTTTCACGCGGGCGTCGGCACGGAAGCGGGCGGGTCTTCGAAATTTCCGTGTCCATCGCAAGCGTGCGCCGCCCGTGGAAAAGAAAGAGGAGCGACCGAGAGCGCCACGCCCACCTTCAACACGCTTCTCCGCTTCATCGCGGGTCGAGCTTACGGCGGATTCCGTCCAAGGGGAAGATGTGCTAGACCCAGCCGCCTCAATCCCTGGAGCCCATGAAACGCACTGACTCTTTCGACCTCTCCACGATCGACCTCGAAGCATTCCTCGCCGACATCAAGGCCCTGCGACGCGAAATCGACGACGGGCTCGGGGAGGAGGATCTGCGCCATCTCTTCAAGATGGAGAGATGGGGGCGCACGTGCACCGCGCTCGGCCTGCTCGGCGCAGGAATCGCTCCGAACCCGGTGAGCGCATTGCTGCTCGGCGTGGGCCGATCGACGCGCTGGATCCTCATGCACCACATCGCCCACAGGGGATACGACAAGGTGCCCGGCGTGCCGGCGCGATACACGAGCAAGGTCTTCGCGCGCGGGCGGCGGCGATTTCTCGACTGGGCCGACTGGATGCTCCCGGAGGCGTGGACCTACGAGCACAACGTGCTGCACCACGCCCACACCGGCGAAGAGGACGATCCGGACCTCGTCGAGCGCAACACCGAGGGGCTCAAGCGTTATTCGATGCCGGTCCGGTACGCGCTGTTCGGGCTCCTCGCGGTCTCGTGGAGGGCTTCGTATTACGCGCCGAATACGCTCGACGCCTACCGCGCACGCCACGGCGAGCGAGACGGCGAGGCTCGGCCCACGGAGAGCCGGGATCGGGAGCTCTGGCGTCGATGTTATCTCCCCTATGTGGGGTTGCATTTTGGTCTGATGCCGCTCTGCTACCTCCCCCTCGGCCCGTGGGGCGTCTTCAGCGCATTCTGCAACTCGCTGATGGCCGAAGCGGTCACGAACCTGCACACGTTCTGCGTCGTCGTTCCGAACCACACGGGCGATGACCTCTACCGCTTCGAGGACCGACCGGCCTCGCGCGCGGAGCATTTCGTGCGGCAGGTGATCGGCTCGACGAATTTCAAGACCGGCGGCGACATCGTCGATTTCGCGCACCTCTGGCTCAATTACCAGATCGAGCACCACCTCTTTCCCGACATCCCGATGTCGAAATACCAGGAGGTGCAGCCGAAGGTGAAAGCGATCTGCGAGAAACACGGGATCCCCTACGTGCAGGAGAGCGTGTTCTCGCGGGTGAAGAAGATGCTCGATATCGCGGTGGGAAAGACGACGATGCGGCGCGGGGTGAAGCGCAGCGAGGCGAAACGGGCCGCCCAGGACGAGGTCGTCGCGTCGGTGATGCCCGCGATGTGAAGAGGTATGGAGAAATGCGCGCTCGCCGATTCGATCGAGGCGACGTCGGTCGGCGGTCTCTCGCCTTGAACGGCGCGTCCGCCGTCAGCGCTTCAGCACAGAGCGGATCTTCTCACGCACGGCCGTGGAGCTCCAGTACCCGAGGAGATCGGCAATGACGCGGGCGTGATCCGCCTCGGGAAAAAGCCCGTCCCGACCGCCGCGCAGGTCGTGCTTCGTCTGCGCATAAGCCGTGGCCGGATGTAATGCGAGCTCGCCATGGCGGGCCAGACCGACCGCATACGCGTCGTCCGCCACTTCATCGACGAGGCCAAGCCACCGGGCTTTTTCGGGCTCGAAGAGGCCCGCGCCGAGGAGGACCTCGTCGAGGTGGTGGGGGGCGATCCGTCGCTTGAGAATCGAGAGGATCCGCGGTGGAAATCGTAGCCCGAGCGCGGTCTCGTTGAGGCCGATCTTCGTGGTGGGTTGGCTCGTGGCAATACGCACGTCGCAACACGCGGCGAGCACGGCTCCCCCCGCGATGGCGTGTCCGTTGACCACGGCCACGGTGGGCCCAGGGTACAGATAAAGCGCCGTCATGCATTGCTCGAGCAGGAGGAGGAACTCGATCATTCCGTCCCCTTCGAGCGAGAGGACCTCCTTCAGATTGAGCCCCGCGGAGAATGCGTCGCCCTCGCCCGTGATGAGGACGGGCGCGCCGCCGGCCGCGTCGAGCCCTTGGAGGACGTGGCGCATCATCGTGCTCGAAAGAGCGTTTTTCCCGGGCCCCGAAAGCGTAATGATCTGGGTCATCGTGTTTTCCTCCGTGAAGGCCGCGTCGCGTTCGTCTTCCCGAACGAAACGCGCGGAGCTCCCTTCGAGACTTCCTTTTTCTTCGCCGCCTGGATTTTCGGTCTCTTTTGCGGCACCACGCGCTCGGGCTCGGGGCCGTGGGCAGGCGGCGGCGCGTGCGTGGCTTTGGGCTTCGGGGGCTTGGGCGGGGGCGCGAGCTTCGCGACGAGCTCCTTGTAGTAATCGATCACGATGCGCGTTTTTTCGCCCGGCTCGCAGAAACGTCCACGCTCGGGGTCGCCATATCCCTGGTACCCCGAGAGCCACCGCTCGACCTTCGTACTGCCAGTCCTCGCCTTGCAGAATGCCATGTTCGCCGCGATGATCCCACCCATGCGCCGGAGGTTCGTGGCGCCGTCGAGGAGCGACTCTTTCGCGCGCTGGCAGGCCTCGCTCGGCGCGTTGACCGGATCGGCGTTGTCCCGGCAGGCGCTCGCGTATCGGGCGCGGACCTGGCCCAGACCGTGATCCTCACCGTCCGCCGAGACGAGAGAGGGCCGCCACTGCGTCTCGAAATGGACGATGGCCACGGCGACGAGCGGGTCGAAGTCACGCGCCGCCGCGACCTCGTGC
>JANMGF010001490.1:0-1269 GCA_031374535.1 Polyangium sp. (in: bacteria) | reverse complement strand
GCCGTCGAGCGCGATGCAGTAGGCGTTCTCGGCGGGCATCCAGAAGGCCTGGTCGATGGCGTCGCGCAGCGTGGTGGCGCGTAACTCCTCGGCTGTGGCGCGCTCACGTTCGCCGAGCGCGCGGTAGATGCGGGCCGCGGCGCGACGGGCTCCGTAGGCGTAGGCCTGGACCTCGACGAGCGCGATGGGACCTTCGGCGAGCGCGCCGTCAGGGTGCGTGATGGCCTCGGCGGAGTCTTTCCAGCCCTGGTTGACGAGGCCCGCGTCGGCGCGGCACGTGTACTCGAGGAAGCCGTCGCCGTCGCGATCGCCGTGACGATCCATCCAGAGGAGCGCCCTTTCGAGGCTCGGGCGGAGCTCGCGGACGAGGTCGAGATCACCGGTGGCGCGGTAGTACTCGGCGAGGAGGATGATCCAGAGGGGCGTGGCGTCGACGGTGCCGTAGTAGGGCGAAAAAGGGATGACGCCGAGGCGGGCGAGCTCGCCGCGGCGAAGCTCGTGCATGACCTTGCCAGGCTCCTCGTCGCGGACGGGATCGTCGCGGGTGCCCTGGTGGCGCTGGAGAAGGCGGAGCGCCTGGCGCGCGGGCTCGGGGGACATCCAGAGGTAGAGCAGCGCGGTGATGATGGTGTCGCGGCCGAAGAGGCACGCGTACCAGGGGATGCCAGCGGCGATGAAGGGCGCGTCGGGCTCGCCGGAGAGGAGCACGCGGAGGTCGTTGCGGGATTTGGCGAGGATCGCGTTGAAGAGGGTGTTGCTGGTCTCGACGCCGACCTGGCCCGCGAGCCACTGCTTGTAGCCGGTGAGCGTGCGGCGCGGGCCCGGGGCAGGGGCGCCTTCGAGCGGCGCGCTGTCGACGGTGATGCCGAGCGTGATGCAGATCGAGCCGCCGGGGCGGAGGACGATGCGGTAACTCGCGGTGCACGCTTCGAGGCGATCGGGTCTGGGATCGAAGCGGACTTCGGTGCGGCGAAGGAGGCCGTCGGCGCCGTCGTACCGGAAGTGGAGCGCGCTCGGGGCATGCTCGGGCGCGTGGGGGCGGCCCTTGCGCGCGCCGTGCACGATGCCGCGGACCTCGAACATGTCGGAGAAGTCGGCCTCGAAGTGGAGCTCGACGTCGAGGGGGACGGGGAAGCGGTTGTAGTTCTGGAACGTGAGCGACTCGCTGACCTCGGTGGGACGAACCAGGCGGTAGCGGCGAATCTGGATGGTCTGCTCGTGGACGGCCTGTCCCTCGGGCGTGACGAGGTTCGGGTTCGTGAGGACCTG
>JANMGF010001485.1:0-10990 GCA_031374535.1 Polyangium sp. (in: bacteria) | reverse complement strand
TGGCGCTGGGCGCGATCCTGCGCAACAAGGCGCGCATCCTCGAGGAGTCGGCGGGGAGCGTGGGCGCGCTGCGTGCGCGCATGAGCCCCGAGGATCGAAAGCTCCTCGACGAGCTCGCCCGTGTACGCAACGCCTACGCTCTGGCCATGACGCGCGGGCCGCGTGGAATGACGGTGGCCGAGCACAATGCCGAGACGGATCGGCTCAGCGTAGAGGCGGACGCGATCGAGGCCCGCATCGCCGAGAGGAGCGCCGCATTTCGCCGCACGAGGGTGCCCGTGACGATCGAGGCCGTGGCCGCCCGTCTCCCCAAGGACGCGGTGCTCATGGAGTTCGCGCGATACCAGCCCCGCTCCGGCCATTTTTATAGCGCGGCGAGCGAGACGTCCGCCCGGCCGCGGTACATGGTCTACGTGTTATGGCCGGACGGGAAGATTGTAACCGAGCTCATGGGCGTCGACGCGATCGAGATTGACCGGAAGATCGATATCATCCGGAATGGGTTGCAGAACCCGAACGCGCGGTGGAACGATACCGTCACGCAGCTCGCCCTCCTGCACGACGTCACGTTCCGGCAAACCAGCGAGGGGCTCGGGTCGGTGAGGCGCATCCTGATCTCGCCCGACGCGAAGCTCTCCCTCGTTCCCTTCGGCGCGCTCATCGGGCGTGACAATCGATTTCTGATCGAGAGCTACTCGTTCACGTATCTCTCGACCGGACGCGATCTGCTCCGGCTGGGCGGACCTTCGGCGAGGCGGTCGCCGCCGCTTCTCGTTGCAAATCCCGATTATGATGCTCCGGGAGAGGCGGGGGCGGTCGCGCTCCCGGAGGCGCCGAAAGGCACGCTCCCCATGATTGCGCGGGTGAAGTTCCAGCCGCTGCCAGGCACCGCGGAGGAGGCGGAGATGATCCAGCGTATCATGCCCGATCCGTCCGTGAAGCTCCAGCGTGTCGCCACGGAGACGGCCCTGAAACAGGCCTCCTCGCCGCGGATCCTGCACGTCGCGACGCACGGGTTTTTCCTCGGAGACGACGGCAAGGCCGTGAACGGAACGTCGCGTGGGCTCGAGCTCGAGGTGCCTCCGGCGAGCTTGCCGCAGGTCTCGACGGAGGTGGATGGGCGCTCGTTGCCGATGCCGGACCCGATGTTTCGCTCGGGCATCGCGCTGGCCGGCGCGAACGTACGCAAAGGGCAGGCCGACGACGGGATCCTCACGGCGTACGAGGCCTCCACGCTCGATCTCGCCGGCACGGAGCTCGTCGTGCTGAGCGCATGCGAGACGGGCCTTGGAGGGGACGGCAGGAGCGAAGGCGTGCTCGGTCTGCGCCGCGCGCTCGTGCTGGCCGGGTCGGAGACGCAGGTGATGAGCCTGTGGCAGGTCGACGACGAGGCGACGCGCGACCTGATGACGAGTTATTACGGCAAACTCTTCAAGGAAGGAAAAGGTCGCTCCGAGGCGATGCGCGAAGCGCAGCTCCAGATGATGGCCAGACCCGAGTACAAGCACCCCTTTTATTGGGCGAGCTTCATCGTCTCGGGCGCCTGGGGTCCGCTCGACGGCATATCGCCCGCGGGCGGCAGCGCCGGATCGGCCGCAAAGGGCGTCGTTGCTCCCGGCGGCGCGCGTGGTTGTGGCTGTGAGGTCGGCGGGGCGCAAGAGGGCTCGCGTGGTTTCTGGGTGGCCGGGTTCGTCCTCGCGCTCGCTGCCGCGCGCCGCATTCGTGTGGCTCGAAGCGCCGGGCGGCGATAAGATCGCGCCATGTCGAGAAGGCTCTCCGGCATGGGGGACGTCGATCCCCTCGGCGCGCCCCTCCCGCATGGGACGGAGGTGACGTCACGCGTGGACCGCGTGCTCGGCGAGCGCGTGGTCCCGCAGGGCGCCGTGGGCCGCGTGGTCGGCGGAGGAGAGGGGGTTTGGGGGCGTAGCTCGGCTGGTCCGAGCGCAGCCCCCATCGTCGAACAGAGGTTTTTCGACGTCCTCGTGGTCGGCGTGGGGACGGTGCGGTATTCGCGCGACGAGCTCGTGCCACGCAAGGTCGGGCAGGTGCGGTACGCGCGGCGGCGCGAGGACGCGTGGTCTTCGCTCTCCCCGTGTGTGGTCGTCGATGCGGTCGTCGGCTCGCGGACGTGGGGTTTGTCCGACGAGACCTCGGACGAGGATCGGCGCGGGGTGTTCGTGCTCCCGTTCCCGTTCACGACGGGCCTCGTCGAGCCCCCGCAGGACCTCGTGTCCGAGGACGGCAGCCGCACGTACTGGGAGATGGGAAAAGCGATCCGGCAGGCGCTCCGGGCCGATCCGAACACGCTGGAGATGCTTTTCGCAGCGGCGGCGCAGCAGGCGAGCGTGAAGGACCCGATGGGGCGATGGCTCGTCGAGGCGCGCGACGCGTTCGTCTCGGTGGAGATCCACGCGAGCTTCGGGCGATATGCGCTCTCGCAGCTCTCGCGGCTCGAGCACGACACGCGCCTCGCGGACCATCGATCGATCGTGCTCGACTGGCTCCGCGCGGATCCGAGCCTCCTGCTCGACGAGGCCGCGGCCAGGCTCGCCGAGGAGACGCGTATCGTCGCGCCCACGCCCGAGGACGCGCGGCTCCGGGCGCGCGAATACCTGAAGCAGCTCTACCGATCGATGCACGATCAAGGGCTGCTCCTAGCGCGCGAATGGACGGCGCTGGCCTCGTATGCGAGCGCGGGCGGCGGGCCCAAGCTCCCGGCGCCGCGCGAGCTACGGCCGAAGAATGCCTACAATCTGATCCGGTTGATCGATCTGTCGATCTGCTGGCTCCGCACGGGCGAGCCGGAGTTATGTGTGCGCGACGAGCTCCGGCCGGTGCTCCTCGACATCAAGAAGGGTCGAATGCCGCTCTCCGAGGTGATCACGCTGGCGGAGTCGATGACGCCGGAGCTCGAGGCGGCGCGCAAGGAGAGCAAGCTGCCGCGGCGCGCGGACGTGCGGCGCGCCGAGGTGGTGTTGCGTCGGGTCCGCGAGGAGGCGGCGCGGAGGTTTTTCGAGGGCGGGGATGGGCCCTTCGGCAAGGATGCTCCGGCCGCTCCGGAGGCGCGCTGGGACGAATGAGGGACCAATGACCACGCAAAATGGACGAGAGGTCGGCGAGGGCAGGGCGGGCGAGCTGCGGACGAATTTCGCCGTGTTGCCCGAGGCGCAAGCGAGGGTCGCGCAGCGTGTCCTCGAAGAGGAAGGAGGGGCTCGCGAGCACCTCGTCGTCCTGCTCAGCGGGGCGCATGCTTATGGGTTCGCCTCGCCCGACAGCGACCTCGATCTGAAAGCGGTACACGTCGTGCCGACGTCGCTGCTCGTGGGCCTGGAAATGGCGCCGCCGGCGCGGGATCGCATGGAGGTGATCGACGGGGTGGAGATCGATTACACCTCGAACGAGGTCGGCCCCGTGCTCGCGGGGCTCCTCGGAGGAAATGGCAATTACGTCGAGCGGATCCTCGGCGCGCCTTTGCTCGTGGAGAACCCGCTCCTCGATGATCTGCGCCCGCTCGTCCGCGGGGCCCTGTCGCGGCGCGTGCACCGGCATTACGCGGGTTTCTCGCAGAACCAGCGCAAGGCGGCCGAGGAGGAGGGCGGGACGACTGCGAAACGCGTGCTTTACGTGCTGCGCACGGCGCTCACGGGAGCCCACATTCTTCGGACGGGGGAGGTGGTGGCCGACGTGACCGCGCTTTTCCCCACGTACGGATTCGAGGAGGCGCGCGAGCTCGTGGCCATGAAGCGCGCCGGGGAGCGTACGAAGCTCTCGGGGCGTGACGTGCGTCGATTCCGCGAGAGCCTCGATCGGGCGATGCGGCTGCTCGAAGAGTCCCGCGAGAAGTCGCTTTTGCCCGAGGCTCCGTCCGACGAGGCGTTTCGCGCGCTCTCGAACTGGCTCATCGGGCTCCGCAAGCAGCGGTTTTGAGGATCAGCCTCGCCCCGCCCCAAGGCGCACGAGCCGCCCTGGCCGCGCCCCCGTGAATTGTCCCTTTTCCGCGATGACCTCGCCGCCGACCAGCGTGGCCATATACCCCTCCGCCCGCTGCATGAGGCGCTGCCCTCCGGCCGGCAGGTCGCGTTGCATGAACGGGGCATGGAGGCGCAGGTTGTCGAAATCGATGATGTTGATGTCCGCGCGTTTTCCCCGCTCCAGGGTGCCGCGGTCGTCGAGCCCCAGGAAACGGGCCGTGTCGCGCGCCTGCATCTTCACGAGGTGCGGGAGGGGGATCTTGCCCTCGGCCCGGTCGCGCGCCCAGTGCGTGAGCAAGAACGTCGGAAAACTCGCGTCGCAAATGGTGCCGACGTGCGCGCCGCCGTCGCCGAGACCCGGCAACGAAAGCGGGTGCAGGAGCATGCGGCGCACGACGTCCAGGTTCATTTCGGTGTAGTTGTAGAGCGGGAAATACAGGAGCGCGCGTCCATCCTGCTCGAGCATTGCGTCGTAAATGACGGAGAGGAGGGGCAGGCCCCCGCGCGAGGCGTCACCCGCGAGGCTCGTGAGCCCGGACGGCTCGTAGTTCGGCGCTTCGCCGAGGCGGAAGAGGCGCTTTGCCACGAGGAGAGGGTTTGCCAGGAAAAAGTCCGCGAGCGGGGGCAAGGGGCTGCCGTCGCCGGCGACCTTGTCGCTTTTTTCGGACAGAATGCGGGCGCGAAAGCCTGGATCACGCATCTGTGCGACGCGCGCTTCGAGCGGCAAGGAGGCGATGGCCTTGTAGCTCGGGAAACCCATGAAGGGGTGGAACGTGGCCGAAAGGCCGAGCAAGACGCCAATGGGCCGCGCCGCGACCTGGCAACGGATGTCGAGGCCCGCGAGCTTCGCGCGTTCGGCGCGCTCGAAGATGCGCTCCCACTGGCGGGGAGCGTGATCGCGCTGCATCGTCGATATGCCGAGCGGGCGGCCAGCAGCGGCGGCCATCCGGTAGAGCAGGTCGAACTCCGCGGGGAAACACTCCTCGCCGCGGAACATGTCGAAATCGCTGACCGCCTGGAGGACGCCGTGGGACAGGCCAGCAAACGCCCGCGCGATTCCAGCGAGCTCGTCGCCGCGCGCCTCCGAGGCGGGGGTGGGTTTGCCACGGGCGCTCCGGTGGTTATCGGTGCGGCCCGTGGAAAAACCCCCGGCGCCTGCGAGCAGGGCCTCGCGGAGGAGCGCGCGCATGGATTCGATGTCGGCCTCGGTCGCGTTTTCCTCGCAGGCCGCGCGTTCGCCCATCACATAGACGCGCAGCGCGTCGTGCGGGACCTGGCAAACGAAATCGATCGCGCGGCGTTTCCCATCGAGGACGTCCATGTACCCGGGGAAGCTCTCCCAGCCCCACGTGAGGCCCTCGGCGAGGGCGCTTCCGGGGATGTCCTCGACGCCCTCCATGAGCTCGATGAGTTTTTCGTGATCCGTGGGGCGAACGGGCGCGAACCCGACGCCACAATTGCCCATGACGCACGTCGTGACGCCGTGGAGCGACGAGGGAGAAAGCTCCTCGTCCCAGGAGATCTGGCCGTCGTAGTGCGTGTGGATGTCCGTGAACCCAGGGATCACGAGGGCGCCGTGGGCCGAGAGGGTGCGCCGCGCGGGCTCGGGGCAGGCGCCGACGTCGACGATCCTGCCCTCACGAATCCCGATATCACCCGAAAAGCTCGGCGCGCCCGTACCATCGACGAGGGTGCCCCCTTCGATCTTGACGTCGTACATGAGGGGATCATCAGCCCAAGCGAGACGTCCTGGCAAGGACGTTCGGGGCTCGCCGCGTCCGCGTGGTGCGAGGGCGAGGGCGCCTCGGACAGAGCGGGCCTTGGGGGAGCGAGGAAGGACGAACCTCGCGCCCCCGGAACACGCGGTTCATCGGCCGCGGATGCGATCGACGAGCTCGGGGCGGATCTGCGGGTTATGGCTGCCGCGCTGGACGCGGTCGGGGATGATGATCGCATAATCGGGGTGGTCCCATTGCGACCGGTCGGTCCACTTGCTCGAAGAGACGCCGAATCGCTCGCCCTGCCACTTCCCCTCGAGGTCGTAGGTGTACTCGCGAGAGTCCTCGACCGTACCCACGAAATCGCGGTCCTCGACGTGAGGGCTCGCGAGGAAGAGCCAGGTGCGGACGTGCACGACGCCGGCATTCTGCCCGTCCTTCTCGATGCGAACGATCGCCTTCCACGCGGGCTGGTTCCACACCTCGGGCCCGGCGTCCTCGTCGATGAGGAAGGCCTTTCGTTTGCCGACGAGCTCCGAATCGATGGTCCGGTGAAGGTCGTGCGGGAGCATGTCCTCGTAGACGTCGTCCCATTCACCGTCGAATCGGGAGCCCACCAGCGAGAGCGAGGGGACCTTCTCGTACGTCTTCAAGAGGAGCGCCTTCTGGTCACCCACGGTGAAGCTCATCTCGCCGTGTTGCACGTTCCGGGTCGGCTCGGGCTCGAGGATCGAGGCCAGCGCCCACGCGTCGCAGAGCCCCGACCACGAAGCCGCGCGCGGCTGGTAGAGCTCCGTGCGCTCGTAGGCCGCAGCCGAGGTGCGTTGGCCACCGAAACGCGCGCTCCAGGTGTCGTATTTCTCGAGCGTCGAGGGCTCGCCGTTTTTCCCCTGGAACAAGGTGTCTTGCCATAACGGGTACCACCACGAGGACCAGGGCTTCTTGCTGGCCTCCGCCGTGCGTTCCCCCGCCTCGACCCAGAAGAGCGGCGGTCCCGACGCCGAGTTTCCTCCTCCGCCTCCATTTTCGCCGCCACCGGCGCCACCCGCGCCGCCATTCCCACCATTACCACCTCCGTTTTCGGTGTTGTCCGGACAATCCTCTGGTCTCTCGCAATCGGGATTGCCGTCGCCGCCGATGCCCACGGCCGAAGAGCCGTCGCCCGTGCAACCGGCGCCTACGAGGCCGATCACGAGGATGGTCGAGGTCGTCACGATACGATTTGCCGCCATGAGCCGTCTCCTTGGATGTTTGCCCGGGATTGCTCAGGGGATCTTGTGGGAGGGTGCCAGGCGGCCGACCGCGAGGCCCGGCCGCCTGGCAATCGCGCCCTTTTCAGCGCGACTTGTTACCGGCCGCGAGGCCCGGCAGAGAGGGGAACTGGCCGCCCGCGCCCGGCCGCGCCCCCGCGCCCGGCTGCGCGCCCGGCCGCGCCCCACCGAGCTGCCCGCCCGGCAGGAGAATCCCGCCCGGGGCCTTGCCGCCGCCCGCGCCCGGCTGCGCGCCGACGATTTGCCCGCCCGGAAGCGCCGGCTGTCCGACCGGCTGGCCCTTGCCACCACTCTCGGTCACGAGCGCCGGCGCCGCGCACATGTCGTATACGCGACCCGTCGGCGTGCGCGTGGCGAGCGATGCATTCGTCTTGAGCGCGCCGTCGACGCGGCCCTTGCAGAAATCGTTCATGCTGCCGCGGAAGTTCTGGATCTCCTGGCACGAGAGCGTGAAGCTCGTCGTGAAGTTGACCTCGACCTCCCGCAGGCGCGGACACATCGTCTGCGACACGCTCATCGGCACCGATTGGTCGGCCTTGATGATGTAGTACTTGTCGGAGCTCAACGACGCCGTGATTTTCCGCGAGTTGTCCATTTCCACCGAATCCGTCTGCTCGGCTTCCCAGACGAGCTGGCTATCCTCGCAGGTGAGCCGGATGGCGTTCGGCTGGCGCTGGCTCTGGAATGCCGCGGGGTTCTGACATGCCGACTGCAATTGCTGCCACGAGAGCTGCTTGAGCCCGGCATTCTGACCGGCGCCATTCTCCGCCAAGGCCGTGGTGCCGACTGCGGTGGTCGCGACGAGAGCGGCGGCTGCGATGAGCTTGAGCATTGGGTCTTCCTCCACTTCGTTCCGCGTTCCTGGGACCGGGCAAGCGCGCCTCGACCGGCCTCGTTCACGCTGCCGGACCCAATTGCAAGGGGTCTGCCGTCCCCAGTTCGACGCGAGATTCAGCGCGAATTGAAGGTCCGAGGCCCCAGGATCGGGGTGCAGTCCGATCCGGACGGAGCTCCGGGCGGGCGGGATCCCGCACATGACCGGCACGGACCCTCACGCCCGACCGATACGTGTGCGGCCCTGGATATGTCCATGCGGCGAATCGCCACGTCGCCCCTGCACACGTCCTTTTTCCTCCGTCCATTCTAACATCTTGCCGATCGCATGTGGACGGGTGCAAGATGTGGGTTCGCGCCTTGTACGCGAGGGAGAGGTGGCGGCGATGTTCTCGATGGACGACATTCCCTTCGCGCCGGGCGCCTCCCCGTTCCGTTGCAAGGGCGTGCTCTACGTGGACACGCTCGATTTTTGCGACGAAAATATCCGGGGCGGTCGCGCCGCGGTCCTCGAACGCGTGACGAATAACGCGCTGCGCGATTATCTCGGCCGAGCGTTCGTGGTCGGAGGCTGGTACGACCTCTTTCCACTGCTCGCGTTGCACGGATCGGCGTCCATGGCGATGGGCCAGCCCTTCCTCGAGCTGGTGCGCAAAATCTCGCGCGCCAGCATCCCGAGGCAGTTCACGGGTATTTATAAATTCCTGCTGAAGATGGCTTCTCCCGAAATGACGATGCGAAACCTGCCTCGCATCGGCGCCGCGTACTACGACTTCGTGCGGGTGGACGTGTCCGAGGTGCGGCCAAAGACGTTCACGTCGAGCGCCTCGGGGGTCCCGGCGATCGCCGCGTCGCCGTACATGGCCGCGACGGAGATCGGCGTGGTGCACGCGCTCGAGGTGGCCGGCGCGAAGCGGGTGCGGCATCGGTGGCTCGGGCAAGTGCCCGAGGGGCGCGTCCACGGGATGGACGTCGTGCGCGTGCGCCGCGAGGTGAGCTGGGAGTAGCCCGCGGGGCACGCAGAACGTCGACAAAAACCCGAAGGTGCGCTAGTCGGTCGGCCGTGGACCTTCTACGCGAGTTCTTCTCCCGCCTGCGCCACCTCGAGGAGCTGCTCACCTGGGGCGGCTACCCGGTGCTCATGGCCATCATTTTCGCCGAGACCGGGCTCCTCGTCGGCTTCTTCTTGCCGGGGGACTCGCTCCTCGTGACGGCGGGCGTGCTGGTCAACGCGAATCTGATCAACCCGTTCAACCTTTCGACGTTCACGAACCTCCTGCTCATGAACGCCGTGCTCTGCGTGATGGCGATCGTGGGCGATACGGTGGGTTACTCGATCGGATACAAGGCGGGCCCCAAGCTCTTCAACCGGGAGCAAAGCCTGTTTTTCCGGCGCGACTACCTCATCGCGACGCAGAAGTTCTACGAAAAACACGGCGGCAAGACGATCGTGCTCGCCCGCTTCATGCCCTTCGCGCGTACGTTCGCGCCCGTCGTCGCGGGCATCGGCAAGATGAGTTATCGCCGCTTCCTCACGTTCAACGTGTTCGGCGGGATCGGCTGGGTCGTGTCGATGACGTTCCTGGGGTACTTCCTCGGAAAGGTGCTCGGGGCGAAGGATATCGAGAAGGTCGTTTACCTGATCATCGTGATTTCCGTGCTGCCGCCCGTGATCGGCGCGGTCCGGACGCACCTCGCCTCCAAAAAGGTCGAAAAGGCCGTGCAGAACGGGTCCTGACCCTCAAGCCGGCAAAGGCTCCGGGACGACACGCATACGGATGCTGCCGCGGGGCCGGAGGGTGATGCCGGGCTCGGGCTCGATGGTTTGTCCAGGCACGAGGTCGAGGCGCACGCGGCGCAGGATCGTGGCGAGGACGAGGGTCCCCTCGACCAGGGCGAAGCTCGAGCCGATGCAGAGGCGCGCGCCGCCGCCGAACGGGAAATAAGCAAAACGCGGCAGACGGGCGACCGCGCCGCCGGAGAAACGATCCGGATCGAACCCCTCGGGGTTTTCCCAGTAAGCCGGGTGCCGATGGGTGACATAAGGGCCCGCGAAGATGAGCGAGTCCTTGGGGATCCGATAGCCGCCGATCACGTCGTCCTCGGCGACGCGGCGCGTGATCATCCAGGCCGGCGGATAAAGGCGGAGCGATTCCTGCAAAATGCGGCCGACGAGGTCGAGGGCGCCTATGTCGGCGAAGCCCGGGAGGCGGGTTTCGAGGACGCTCGAGACTTCGGCGCGGGCGCGGCGCCTCACGTCCGGGTGCAGGGAGAGCAGATAAAAGGTCCAGGCGAGCGCATTGGCCGTGGTCTCGTGCCCCGCGGCGAACATGGTCATGACCTCGTCCCGGAGCTGCCGGTCGGTCATTCCTTCGCCCGTCTCGGGGTCACGCGCGGCCATGAGCATGGAGACGAGATCGGCCCCGCCTTCGGGTGATTTGCGGCGGTATTCGATGATGCGGAAGACCTCGCGGTCGAGGACGGCGATGGCCTCGTGAAACCGTCGGTTCTGCGGGGTGGGGAAGCTCCGCGGGAGCTTGAAGACGTGGGTGATGCGCTCGCGTGCGTCCTCGAGGATCAGGTCGATGGCCCCGCCGACCGCGGCCGCGTCGAGGGGAACGTCGTTGCCGAGCAGGGTTTCGGTGACGATACGCAGGGCGAGGCGCATCATTTCGGAGACGATATCGACGGGCGCGTCGGGCCGGGGCCTGCGCATCCACCCGTCGACGAGCTCGTCGGCCGCGCGGACCATGACGCCGGCGAATGCAGCGATCCGTTGCTTGTGGAAGGCCGGCTGCGCGATGCGGCGTTGCCTGCGCCAGAGCGCCCCTTCGCTCGTGAGCAAACCATCGCCGAGGAGCGCGCGGATCGCGTCGATGCCGGGGGTTTGTTTGGTAAAACGATCGGCGGCGTCGACGAAGACGTGCTTGATGTGGTCGGGGTGGCGCAAAAGGTGGCCGACGCGCGTCGGGCCGGGGCCGAAATGGAATCGGACCACGTCGCCGTAGGTATTGCCGGCGTCGAAGAAGATGCGGAGCCTGTCCCTGCGAAGATCGGGGAGGCTCCCGACGAGCGGCGCGCCGCGAGGGCCCGGGGCGATGAGGGCGGGGGGCGGGCGCGGGGCGGGAGAGGCGGGGCTCACGGTGGCGAGCGTAGCAGCGAGGCGGCGTCGAGGGGAGATGCGGGGAGCGTTCCG
>JANMGF010001467.1:0-2905 GCA_031374535.1 Polyangium sp. (in: bacteria) | reverse complement strand
CGACACGAAGAAGATGAACGAGTTCATCTTCTGGGTCGTCGCAGCGGGCTTCGTCGGCGGTCACATGCTCGACGCGATCTTCTATCACCCGCAGCGCGTCGCTCGTGATCCGCTCTATCTGCTCATGCTCTGGGACGGCCTCTCGAGCTACGGCGGGTTCATCGGCGCGATGGTCGGCGGCTTCGCGTACAAGCTCGTCAAGCGCGAGAAGATCCTCCCGTATGCCGACGTCGTCATCGCGACCTTCCCCATCGCATGGGTCTTCGGCCGCGCGGGTTGCACGGTCGTCCACGACCACCCGGGCCGCCTCTCGGACGCGTGGTTCGCCGTTCGTTACCCGATGGGCAGCGGCTGGGTGGGCCGCTTCGACCTCGGCCTCTACGAGTTCGTCCTGACGATCCCGCTCGCGATTTTCGTCACGCTGCTCTGGCGACGTGGTCCGCGGCCGCCGGGGTACTTCACCGGCATCATCTGCATGGCGTACGCGCCGGTGCGCTTCGTGCTCGACTTCTTCCGCGAGGAAGAGGGCGTGAGCATGCTCGGCGGTGATCCTCGGTATGGCGGCCTGACGCCTGCGCAGTGGGCGTGTTTCGGGCTCTTCGCTGTGGGCGCGTACTTCACGTTCGTGATCGGCAAAGGCGACGCGGCCACGCATGGCGGCGCGCCGCCGGACGCGCCGGGGACGGGCAAAAAGAAGCGGAAGAAGAAGGCGCGTCCCGTGGAGAGTGCTCCCGTGGAGGAGAGCGGAACGCAGGGGCAGGAGAGCTAAGGGGCTCGCGGGGAGGGCGCCGCTCGACGTGATCCGCGCGTCCGCGTTTCACGTCGAGCGTCCTTGCCGAGCGTCACTCCGCGTCGAAGAGCGCGGGCTCGGCTTCGACCTTCGGCTGGGCCTTCGCGCGGAAGTTCCGGGGGAACCAGGCGTCGGGCGCGCGGCGGATGTCGTGGCGCTCCGCGAACTTCGTGAACAGGTCGAACCACTCGAGCCCGGGCAGCTCGCGGACCTTCTGCTCGATGCGCGCGATCGCCTTGCCGTCGAGGCCGTCGAAGAGGAAGCGGATCGCTTGAACGACGTCTTCCTTGGGGCACATACCATCTCCCACGGGCGTCCACGCGAGCTTCACCGCGGCCGAGACGATCTTCTGGGTGATCGGATCACGCAGGAGGCGTTCCCTGGCGTGCTCGCGGTAAAACGCGTAGTGCCTGAGCTCCTGCTTCATGATCCGCTGGCAGATCTTGTTGAGGATCGGGTGGTCGATCCGCTCGATGAGCGACTGGTAGGCGCTGTAGGTCGTGAACTCCTGGATCGTGCCCCAGACCATGTGAAGGGCGGGCCAGTGCGTCGGGAGGAGCTTCCCGAGCATGTTCTGGCCCCACTCGTCGATCTTCTCGCCGGGGCTGCGCGAGAGGAACATGTCACGCCGGTACGTCGGCGAAAGCGGCTCGCCCACGGCCTCCATGAACCTGCGGAATGCGCGTCCGTGGAACTCTTCCTCGTACATCCACACGCACAGGAACGGCGCGATCTCGGGCTCCTCGTACACGGCGTTCGTGGACATGAGGGCCTTGGTGTAGAAGAAGGTCGAGTTCTCCGTCAGCAGGAAATACCGCAGGCAACGGATCGCCTCGGGCGTCAGCGGGTGCTTTGGAACCTCAGACCAGTCGATGTCCGAAAGGTCGACTTTGCCTGACGAATCCATCAGGCGCTCGATGTTGAAGTGCTCCGCCATCGCGTTTTGAACCTCGGGGAACGGGTCGTAACACGATTTACGCCCGACTGGGCCAGCGGGATCCTACGTCCCGGTCGCTCGTGTGACGAAGCGCTCTTCGAAGCTGATTTTTCGCTGCGTAAAGGGCTACGCCGCGGCCATTTCAGCGAGCGAACGACGAGGGAACGGGGGGGCTCCGGGGCGACGAAACGGGCCGTGGGGGAGGGGAAGGCGGGAGCTTTGGGGGCATCACCGACGGAGGGATCGACGTGCTCGGGGACGAACGGGCCTTCGGGGGCTCCCTTGACGCGGGAAGTAGGCCATATATCGTGGGCTGTAGCTCGTCACAGGAGGTTCGGTCCTCGCCATCGTGATGCGAGGCAGGCTTTACTGGGCGAGTGTTCGAGGCGAGCAGCAGGGCGCGAGCCTCGAAGTCGAGGCGCTAGGATCGATGGTGCGCAGGTTTTTCGATGGCTGAAGATTCTCGTAAGTTGTTCGTAGCAGGACTGCCCGATTCCATTTCCGAAGACGTTCTCCGCGGGCTCTTCGAAGCGACAGGCGGCAACGTCGTCGAGGTGAGCCTGCCGAAGGATCGTGCGACCGGTCGGCCGCGCGGCTTCGGGTTCGTCACGCTCGCGACGAGCGAAGAGGCGAACGCCGCTCGCGAGTCGCTCGACGGTTCGTTCCAGGGCGGCAAGTCAATCTCCGTGCGGCCTTTCCAGGCCGAGCCACCGCGCCGTGAAGGCGGCATCGGCGGCGTCGGAGTCGGCGGGCGGCCCATGGGCGGCATGGGCGGTGGTGGCATGGGCGTTGGTGTCGGGCCTGCTGCAGCAGCGCCCGACCGCACTCTCTACGTCGGCAACCTCCCGTACGACGCAAGCATCGAGGAGGTCGAGACGATGATCACCTCGACCGGTGCGGGCCCCGTCGTGCGTGTGCACTTGCCGATGGACGCGGACGGGCGCAAGCGCGGCTTCGGGTTCGTCACGATGGCGAGCGCCGAGGCGGCGAAGGGAGCGATCGATGCGTTGCGCGGGGTGGACGTGCGTGGCCGTCGGCTCGTCGTCAACCTCGCGCATCCCAAGGGCGAACGTCCGGCCGGCGCGGAGCGTCCCGGTGGTGGCGGCGGCGGTTACGTCGGCGGCGGCGGTTATGCCGGCGGCGGCGGTGGCGGCGGCGGCTACGTCGGTGGTGGTGGT
>JANMGF010001444.1:0-2937 GCA_031374535.1 Polyangium sp. (in: bacteria) | reverse complement strand
CCCAGGCCGAGTCCGGCGCAGAGTCCGACTTCACCTTCTACACCGTCGATCAGAACTTCCAGTTCTTCGACACCGGCTTCCGCTGCTGCTTCGCCTCCAATCCGGGCTGAGCGCTCGGACGGACGGCTCGATCCCGCCCCGCCACGATCCCCCCACCGACAAAATCACGCGAAAAATCCAGCCGCTGGGCGTGCGGGTCAAGAGAGTTTACGCCTCGCACGAAGTCCTGTAGGCTACACGCATCATCGTCCTCGGCGGTCGGGATCGGGCGGTCTCTCGCCCGACCACCCCACGCCGGGCGCGACGAGGCCAACACTCTTTTGCAGTTCCGCGTTCGTCCGTTCCTACTTTCCCCCCTCGGCGCTCGTCGCTTCATGACGACGCTGTTCGTGGACAGGATCACGAGAACATGAACAGGACCCTTTTCTCCCTTGGAATCGGCCGTCGCAAGCTGGGTCTCGCGTCGGTTTTTTGTGGCGCGGCCCTCACGGCCGCCTCGTCGCTCCTGGCGCCGATCGTCTCCGCGCAGGAGCCGGCCGCGTGTCTGAGCCCGGACCCGAAGGGCTGGCCTTCGTCCTCGAAGCCATACTTCATGATCCTCTTCGACACCTCGGGGTCGATGACGGTCCAGGTCCCGAGCGTCGGCGCGCCCCTCGCGAACTCGTGCGGGTATCAGACGAACCGCATCGGGCACGGGAAATGCGCCCTGAAGAACATGTTCCAGGCCTTCGGCGGGCAGGTGAACTTCGGGCTCGCCGCCTTCTCGCGCGGTACGGCCTCCGGTTGCACCGCGTCCTGCGGCACGACGGGCAATGGCGGATGCACGTGGGTCAGCTACCCGGGCGGAGGCGTCCCCTCGGGCGGATGTGGGCTCGAGCCGACGTCCCTGCCGAACTCCGGGGATCGGCGCGGCGCCGAGATCCTCGTCCCGATGCAGGTCGACAACTTCTACGCGCCTCCGCTCGAAGATTCGAATATCCCCGAGCTCCTGCGGTGGGTCGACAACGACTGCTCGCAGAACGGGAGCTTGTCCTACGAGCTCTGGGCGGCCGGCGAGACGCCGCTGAACGGCATCCTGCGTGATGCATACCGGTACCTGTCGGATCAGTGGGCGAGGCCGATCAGCGGAAACCCGACGTACCTTTCGCCGATCGCCCAGTCCGGCGAGCGCGGTTGCCGCTCGGTGAACGTCATTCTCATCACTGACGGCGACGAAAGCTGCGACGTCGATCCGGACGACCCCATTGACGCGGCGGGGGACCTTTTTGCTGGGTTCCAGCGGGGTGGCTTCACCTGGAATGTGAAGACACACGTCATCAACTTCGGCGGCGGCACGCTCGCGAAGGCCAACCTGATCGCCGCCGCGGGCGGCACGGTCCAGGCCGTGAGCACGACGAACGAGGTCACGCTGAGCACCGAGCTCGCGAAGATCATCGCCTCCGCTGTCCAGCCCGAGACGTGCGACAACGCAGACAACAACTGCAACGGCTGCACGGACGAGGGCTTCTCCCATTACTGCAACCAGCAGCAGACCTGTTGCGCATGGGCGACGCCGGCCGCGCGCACGGCGTGCCTCTCGACCTACCAGGCCACGATCACGATGGGGAACCCGACCGGTGATCTGACGAAGTTGCCCTGCACGACGCCCACGCAGGCGACGGTCCCCTCCACGTGGCTCTGTTACAACCCGAAAGAGAGCTGCGACAACGTCGACAACAACTGCGATCCGGGCCCCGCGTTCGACAACACCCCGGCGAACACCGTCGACGAGGGCGTGACGAAGTGCGGCAGCCCCGCGCATTGCCCGCTGCCGGAGACGTGCAACGCCGAGGACGACGATTGCGACGGGCAGACCGACGAGGGCGGCGTGTGCGTGATGCCGTGCATCCCGTCGCCGGAGACATGCGATGGTTGCGACAACGATTGCGACGGCGTCGCGGACGACGGCGCCCCGAGCGCTCCGTGCGGCGTCGCGAGCCCCGCGAACTGCGCGGGCACGCTGGCGTGCAAGCCGGCGCAACCCGTGATGCAGCCCGGCGCGTGCGTGGCGAACGGCGGTTTCCTCGCCTGCACCAATAGCCCGCTGGCCGAGACCTGCGACGGCGTCGACAACGACTGTGACGGCACGGTCGACGATGGCGTGCCGGCCTCCGACTGCGTCCCCGTGGGCACGCCGCCGGGCCTGAACTACGGCGCGAACAGCCAGTGCAAGAGGGGCTCGCAGCCCTGCAATGGCAGCTGCCAGGGCTTCATCGGGCCGAGCGCCGAGATCTGCGACGGGATCGACAACGATTGCGACGGCGTGGTCGACGATAGCCCCTTCGGCGTGAACACGCCCTGCGGCACGAACCAGGCGCCGTGCACCACGGGCCTCACGGCCTGCGTCAACGGCGCGCTCGTCTGCCAGGGCGGCGTGCAGCCCCAGCCCGAGATCTGCGACGGCAAGGACAACGATTGCGACGGCGCGCTCGACGAGACGCCCCTCGCGGACGCTCCGGCCGGCGGCCAGAACGGCTGCTGGACGGAGCCCGGCACGTGCTGCACCTTCAACAACCTTCAATGGTGCCCGCCGACCGGCGGGACCTGCACGGGCGTGGGTACCCTCACGTCGCCTTGCAACACGGGCAAGCTCGTCTGTCAAGGTCTGCAAAAGTGGGTTTGCTCGAACCCGAAGGCTCCGTCCCCCGAGGCGTGCGACGGCCTCGACAACAACTGCAATGGGATGCTCGACGAGGGCAACCTCCCGCAGGTCGGCAACGCGTGCGGCTCCGATCAGGGTGAATGCGCAGCGGGTACGCTCAGCTGCGCCGCCGGCGTGCTCGATTGTTTGAACGACGTCGGCCCCGTGGCCGAGCTCTGCGACGGCAAGGACAACGACTGCGACGGCGCGCTCGACGAGACGCCCCTCGCGGACGCTCCGGCCGGCGGCCAGAACGG
>JANMGF010001430.1:0-1606 GCA_031374535.1 Polyangium sp. (in: bacteria) | reverse complement strand
AGGCGCTGAACCCCGTTTCAGCCCGCTTGCCTGATCCCGTGTGGGAGGTTTGGCAGGGCTCGATGTTCCAACTGTGCTTCGGGAGATCTTACCATGCTCGACTGGCTCGTGATTGGCGGCGGCATCCATGGGACGTACCTCTCGCTCGCGTTGACGCTCGGAGGCCGAGTCGCGCGGGATCGCCTGCGCGTGCTCGACCCGCACGAGGCGCCGCTCGCGCGGTGGAATGCGTGCACGGAGAACGTGGGGATGGAGTTTTTGCGCTCCCCCTTCGTGCACCACCTCGATCCCCAGCCATTCGGTCTGCGCGCCTTCGCGCCGTCCAAGGGGCGTGGGAAGAGGGCGTTCCTCGGTCGATACCTGCGGCCCTCCTTGTCGCTCTTCCGCGCCCACACCGAGAGCATGATCACGAAGCATGGGCTCGCATCGATGCGCTTGCACGGGGAAGCGACGTCGATCGCGCCCATCCCCTTCGGTCTACGCGTCGAGACGGAAAGAGGGCCCCTCGACGCCCGCCGCGTGCTGCTCGCGATCGGAATGAGCGATCAGCCGGCGATCCCCGACTGGGCGCGCCGCGTGCGCGAGGAAGGAGGACGCGTTCACCACGTGTTCGAGCCCGGTTTCTCTCGGGTGCAAATGGCCCCATTCCGTCACGTCGTGGTCGTCGGGGGCGGTATCAGCGCCGCACAGACGGCCCTCGCGCTCGCGAAGCGGGAGGAAGGGACGGTCACGCTCCTCTCGCGGCACCCCGCGCGCGTCCACGCCTTCGATTCGGATCCGGGGTGGATGGGGCCGAAGAACCTCGACCATTTCGCGCGCGTCAGCGATCACGACGTCCGGCGCAAGCTCATTCGGCAGGCGCGCCACCGGGGATCCATGCCCGACGACGTGGCCTCGGCGCTCCGCCGCGCCGTGAACGAGCGGCGGCTCTCCCTGCGCATTGCGGGGGTCTCGTCGGCGACGCTCGTCGACGGCAACCCCGAAATGTCCCTCGACGACGGCGGCGCGCCGCTCGTCGCCGACGCGGTCGTCCTCGCGACGGGCTTCGAGTCACGGAGGCCAGGCGGCGAATGGCTCGCGCGTGCCGTCGAGGAGCTCGGGCTGCGATGCGCGTCGTGCGGCTATCCAATCGTGGATCGGGGACTGCGATGGCACCCGGGTCTCTTCGTGACGGGCCCGCTCGCCGAGCTGGAGATCGGCCCACCTGCGCGAAACATCCTCGGCGCGCGTCTCGCCGCCGAACGGCTCGTGCAGGTTGCCTGATCGCTCGAACCGCTGTCGCGCTCGGGTCCTCGCCGAGGCCCTTCTTCCTCTTCACGCACACGCGAGGGCCTCCCGTGCTACCCTCGGGCCGATGGGCGCACCCTCTTTCGCGTTCGTTCCCATGGGCGGGCGGGCGCCCGAGGGGGCCGCGGCTTGTGATGGGCTCGTCGCGGGCGCGGCGATCGATCTGAGCCACTGGGCGGGCAATCGAACGCCGATCTGATCTCAAAATTAGGAGAACAGGCGGCTACGAAGGTTGAGCTCTCGACGAAAAACGCAGCCGCGCAAACGGATGCAGGAGCTCCGGCTCCGACGATCGCGTCGCTATTTCAGGCAAAAGCGC
>JANMGF010001424.1:0-3005 GCA_031374535.1 Polyangium sp. (in: bacteria) | reverse complement strand
CGCGCACCGGCCGAGCGTGGCCTTCGAGGCGATGCGCCGCACGGGGCTGCTCGCGATCTCCTGCCCGGAGATGCTCGAGTCGGTCGGGTGCGAGCAGAACAAGTGGCACGCGTTCGACGTCTGGGGCCACACGATGGCTTGCCTCGACGCGAGCGAGCCCGCGCCCCTGCTGCGTGTCGCGGCGCTCCTGCACGACGTCGCCAAGCCGCGGACACGCTTGTTCTCCGACAAGACGGGGGACTACACGTTTTACGATCACGAGAAGGTCGGCGCGGAGATGGCGATCGCGATCCTCGGCCGGCTGCGTTTTTCGAACGAGGAGCGAGATCGGATCGCCGCGCTCGTGCGGCATCACCTGCTCTGTTACGACGAGACCTGGACGGACGCGTCCGTGCGGCGCTGGATCCGCCGCGTCACGCCGGATCTCGCGCCCGATCTCTATGCGCTCGCCTTGGCGGACGTGCGGGGCAAGGGGCGCGACGCGACCGAGGAAGTCCGTGCGATCGAGCAGCTTCGTACACGTGCGCAGGGCCTGCTCGCGGCGGGCGCGGCGCTCGGGACGAAGGATCTCGCGATCCGCGGCAGTGATCTCATGCGGGAGCTCGCGATCCCGCCCGGGCCCATCGTGGGGGAGATCCTCCAGGCTCTCGTCGAGGTCGTGACCGACGATCCCGCCGAGAACGAGCGAGGCCGGCTGCTCGCCGTGGCGAAGCGCGTCTACGACGAGCGGCGGAAGACCGAGGGCTCTGCGCCCGATCAAACGCGGACGTAGGCGAACGACGCTTCGATGTTGAACACGCCGAGCGACTGGACGAGTTCGGCGGCCGTCACGCCGAAGCGCCCGACGATCTTCTCGGCGAGCGAGGCGCGCAGGTAATCGCGCTTGAACCAGCGCGCCTTGCGCCCGCGGAGATACCCGTCGAGCTCGGCGTACGAGAGGCGCTTGTAGTTGTCCGAGCCGCGCTCGTCCTTGCGGCTCATGTAGTCGTAGAAGAAAAACACGCCGCCTGGCCTCAAGAGCGAGAGGCACTTGTCCACGATCCGCTGCTTGAGCGCTGGATCCTTGATCGACGTGAGGACCGCGACGAGAAGGATCACGTCGAACGGTCCGCCCACGTCGATCGTGGAAAAATCTCCCGCGAGCCATTGGAGTTGCGGCAGCCGCTCCCGCGCGACGGCCACGCTCTCCGGCATGAGATCGATGCCCGTGCAGCGCGACGGATCCGCGCCGAGCTCGACGAGCCACGCGAGGTTCGTCCCCGTGCCTGCGCCGACGTCGAGCACGTCGATCGCGCGCAGCCGCTCGGGCGTGTCGATGCCGCACTCCATCAGCGTCTCGCGGAGCCTTCGCTGGCGCTGGCGCAGGTAGAGGTAGGGCCTCGGCAGGAGCGTCGACCACGCGTTCTCGGGCAGGAACCGGTCCCGGTAAAACCGCCGGATCCGGTCGAGATCCTCCTCGATGGTTTTCTCGTTCGTCGCGGCGTCCGGCTCTTCGTGCATGGCTTCCTGCTCGGAACGTTTCAATGGGGCACGTACCGGCCGACGATCGGCAACGTGGAGAGCGCCTTGCGCCAGGACTCGATCCGGGCTGTGCGGGCGCGTTGCCGCATCATTTGCTGATGAGCCTCGACGCGGGCAAGGAGCGCGCTCCGTTTTTCGGGCCTCCACAAGAAGTGCTCGAGGAGATCTTCCTTCGTCCGCAGAAACGAGACCCCGAGCTCGCTTCCGCCGAGATCGGGGAGCGCCTCGTCGCGGAAGTTTTTCCACACGAGATTCGGGTACTCGCGGCTTTGCCAGGCGTCGTAAAGCATCCCCGTGCGGTCGATCCGTTGCTCGATGCCCACGGGCGGGCCGTGGGTGAAGAACTTCCGGCCGAGGTGGAGCGCGTAAAACGTCGCCGTCCCGACGCGGTTCGAGGAGATGTATTCGTAGCCGAGCAAGAGGCGCCGGAGATCGTGCAAAAAGGCCGGGTTCTTGTCCCGCTGGCCCGAGGTGATCACGCGATACCCACGCTCCTCGAACGGCCTCCGGTAACGCGCCTCCTGGAACTCGAACCAGTAAAGACAAACCGTGATGGAGCGGAACTCTTTCTCGATCTCGGCGATGTTCCGCGCATAAAGCTCGAAATCATGCTCGAGGCGACATTTTTCCCAGCCATGGGTGGGCATCACGAGCAGGGATTTCGGCTCGGCCTCGATGGGTTTGTCGAGGGGCGGGAGATAAAGAAACGGGGCGCCGATCGGCACGACCCGGTCCCCGAGGCCCGCTTCCCGGCAATTGCGTAGGTTCCGCTCGGACCAGAGGAAAAACGGAGCCGGATGGGGCAGGAGTACGTCCTCCAGCGTGGCGCCGAGGTCGGGGTTCCAGCCATGCTCCACGAGCCCGGGAATGGGTGTGCCGTCGGGCATCCCCGCGTAACGATTCAGGATTGTCCTGTGACCGTAATGACCGTTGCTTCCGAACATGATGAGCTAGGGCTTTTGGAAGAGGTGCCACGTGATCCGGTCGAATCCTTCCTCGGGCCCCTTGTAGCCCTCCTCCACCACCGCGAGGCCCGGGAACAGATCGAGGAAAAGTTTCCTGTAGTTACGCCGGAAGAGCGCGGCGGCCTGGCCTCGCCACGGCACGGCGACCTCGTCCTTTTCGTCGTGGTACTCGGCGCAAAGCAAGAATCGACCGCTCACGCGGTGCATCTCGCGGATGGCGTCTCGAATGCCCGCCGGGGGAATGTGGATCAAGACGCCGCAGGTGAACGCGACGTCGAAGTGACCGTCCCGAAAAGGCAACTCGAAGAGGCTGCCCGTCACGAAGTTGCCGCCGGCCTGCGAGGCCCACGCGTCGCGGATCGCGCGACGCTGGATGTCGATCCCCCAGACGTCCATGGCCGGATCCTCGACGCAATCGGTCAGGTTCAGGCCCAGGTTCGAGCCACACTCGAGGACGCGGCGGATCCCATGGCGCCGGAAGAGGTCGTGGAAAAACGCAGGCTTGCGGGGATCGACGGT
>JANMGF010001334.1:0-3157 GCA_031374535.1 Polyangium sp. (in: bacteria) | reverse complement strand
AGATGACCGGCAGGCTCGCCCCAGCGCCAGAGTTCGACCGGCAGATTCGGGCCCGGGTTCGGCTCACGATTCGTGTCTTCGGGCTCAATGCGACCGAGCGGTGCACGGCACGGAAGCATTTCTTGCGGAGGCTACAGAACGACCTCCGCTGCCGCGACATCGAGGACCTCACCGATGCGCTGAACCAGGGGCCTTACCGGTTCGTCGCCCGGAAGTTCATGGCCAGCACGAGGACACGGAGGCTGCTCGGGCAGCTCGTTTGAAGGAGCCTCCGTCGGAGCCCCCGTCGCCGTTCCCCCTCCGCCCCCGCATCCGTCCCCGCTCCCGCTTCCGCCACCCTCTCCACCTCCGCCTCCGCTTCCTTCCTTTCCCCTTCCGCTCCTGTCCGCCCCGGTGGCATCATCACCCCCGTGAGGATCTGCCCCGCGTGCTCGCGCGAGTACCCTGATGCGCGCTCGCATTGTCAGGACGACGGCATCAAGCTCGTCAGCCTCGACAAGACGGTGGCGCTGCGGGCCGAGCAGCTCGTGGGGCAGCTCGTCGACGGGCGCTATCGCATCGAGCGCGTGCTCGGGCATGGCGGCATGGGCACGATCTACGCCTGCAGGCACGTCGTCGTCGGCAAGGCGTTCGCCATGAAGGTGCTGCGTCCGCCGCGCAGCGGGCACAACGAGGGCGTGCTCGCGCGCTTCATCCGCGAGGCGCAGACGGCGAACGCGCTGAAGAGCCGGCACATCATCGAGACGACCGATTTCGGGCAGCTCGCGGATGGCCCGTTCTACGTGGTGATGGAGCTCCTCGAAGGGCAGGATCTCGCGCGCGCGATGCGCGAGTCACGGCTCGGTCCCGCGCAGCTCTTGCACGTGTTCATCCAGATCGCCGACACGCTCGAGGCCGTGCACGCGCACGGGATCGTTCACCGCGATCTGAAGCCGGACAACGTGTTCCTGGTGAACGAGAACGGCGATCCGCTGTTCGTAAAACTCCTCGATTTCGGGATCGCGAAGGTCCTCCACAGCGGCTCGTCCGACCTCACCGAGGAGGGGATGATCCTGGGCACGCCGCACTACATGGCGCCCGAGCAAGCGCGCAGCGAGTCCGTGGATCATCGCGCGGACGTGTATGCGCTCGGCATCATGATGTACCGCGCCTTCACGGGGAGGCTGCCGTTCACCTCGGAGTCGACGATCGGCGTGATCACGCGGCACGCGATGGAAGCGCCGGAGCCGCCGAGCCGGTTCACCACGATGGATGGACTGCTCGAGAATATCATCCTGCGTTGCATGGCGAAGCGGCCCGAGGATCGGCCCCAACGCATGGCCGAGGTGTCGCGGGATCTGCGGGCGATCGCGATGAAGTCGTCGGGCTACGGCTGGCCCATGCCCACGCCAGGAGCCGCGCAGGCGTCGTATGCGACGGGGAACTACGCGCGGATCTCGACGGGCAACGCGCCCGTGCCGATGCCCACGACGCCGAGCCAGGCGCCGCCGCCGATGATGCCGGAGAGCGGCGCGACGCAACGCGGGTTCGTCACGTCCGAGACCGGGATGCACCTGGCCCCGCCGCCGAAGCGGAGCGCGGCCATGGCCGTGTCCATGGTCGTCGCGGCGCTGGCGACGGGCGGGATCGGCGCGGTGATCGCGTTCGCCGTGATGCGGACGCCGCACGTGGAGGAGACGGCGAGCGCTTCGAGCAGCAAGGCGCCGGCCGCGACCACGAGCGCGATCGAGGCGCCGTTGCCTCTCGCGGCGACGGCGCCGCCCGAGCCGACAGCATCGGCTGCCGCCTCGCCGACGTCCACGTCGACCACGGCGCCGAGCGCAGAAGCACCGCCGCCCACAGCGCGAACGACGACCCGCAACACGACCGTCCGTACGGCGTCGCCGCCCCCCACGACCACCAAGACGGGTCGCAAGGCGGAGATCCGGAGTCCCTTCGAATGAGCGTTCGCGTGAGACCGTCGCTGCTAGCGGCATCCCTCCTCGGTTTGTCTTTCCTCATCGCGAGCCCGACCGCCTGGGCGCAGGCGAAGAAGCCCACGCCCGCGGCGAGCCCGAAGAAGCCTCCGAACAAGAACGACCCCAAGCTCATCGAGGCCAAACGCCTGTTTCAGCAGGGCGAGGAGCTCTACAGCAAAGGCGACTACGAGAAGGCGATCGAGGTCTGGGAGATGTCGTACGAGCTCTCCCAGAAGGACCTGATCCTGCTCAGCATCGCGAACGCGTACGAGCGGCTCGGGCGGGCCGAGAAGGCGCGGGACAACCTCGGTCGATGGCGCGAGGCTGCGCCGCCGGACGAACACGCGGATCTCGACGCGCGGCTGGCGAAGCTCGACGAGCGCATCGCGAAGGAGAAGGTCGACCAGGCCGCGAAGGAGAAGGCCGAGCAAGAGTCACGCGAGAGGCGCGACACCGACGACCGCAAGAAGACCGAGGGCGGCAAGATCTTCCTGCCCGGCGTGGTGATCGCGGCCGTCGGCGGGGCCGCGGTGATCGGCGGCGGCGTGCTCGACATTCTCGCGACGACGCGCAGGCCCGACGCGACGAAGGTGTGCGGAGCGACGCCGGATGATCGGCAGATTTGCCGCGCGTCGGCGCAAAACGACATCGAGACGTCGAACACGTTCGCCACGGTGGGCGACATCATGCTGATCGGTGGCGGCGTGCTGGCCGTGACCGGGGTGGTGCTCGTGGTGACGATGGGCGGGAAGAAGGGCGCGGCGGAGACGAAGGCCGCCGTGGTCCCGTGGTTCTTGCCGGGGGGCGGCGGCGTGGTGGCGGGCGGGACGTTCTAGGGCGAGCCGGGGCGGGGGCTGAGCATTGGTCTCATCTGGGCCGTGGAGCCGGGGCTCTGCCCCGGACCCCGCGGGGGCTATCCGCCCCTCGACCCGGACCAGGGCAGGCCCTGGACTCGGGGTTGAAAAACTGCGCGGTGCGCAGTTTTTCAAACAGGCCGGCGACATGACCGCGTTGCCCGTTGAACCATCAGCGCGGCGGTCTTGTCCTTGGGCGGAGTCGTCGCCGGTCTTGCCACCGGCCTGTTCGATGACCTGCGCCCCGCGCAGTTCATCGACCACGAGTCCAGCGCTTGCGCTGGTCCAGGTCCAGGGGCGGACAGCCCCGGTGGGGCCTGGGGCAAAGCCCCAGCGAAGCGCCTT
>JANMGF010001333.1:0-6505 GCA_031374535.1 Polyangium sp. (in: bacteria) | reverse complement strand
GTTTCATCGAGCGTGTGGCCGACGAAGTCCGAAGCCGCGGCGCCGAGCCGGTCGTCTTTTACGTCGAGGACTTCCCGGTCAAGGCGACGATCTCCTTCGCCCAGGAGCCGGACGGCGAACGTTTCCTCTTCGACGGACACGCCATCGGCGCGGGCGACGCGATCTGGGCGCGTCGTTACCACATGCCGCTCGGCCTTCCGGAGGCCATGCATCCCGGCCACCGGCGTATGGTCCTCGCCGAGACGGAGCGGTATCTCCAGGGCGTGCTCGCGGCCTGCCCCGCCTTCAAGGTCGATCCTTATTCGCGGGTCAAGGGGGCCGACCACAAACCCCTGCACCAGCGCATCTTCCGGGAATCGGGCATTCGTACGCCACGCACCCTCGGCACGAATGACCCGGCGTCGGCCCGCGCCTTCCTCGCCAGCTGCGCCGACGGCGCCATCGTCAAGATGCTGAGCCCCGAGCCGTTCCGCAAGGACGACGGCAAACTCCAGGTCGTGATGACGAGCGAGGTTCGTCCGGAGACGATCGAAAAACTCGGTCACCTCCGCCTCTGCCCCATGTATTTCCAGGAGCGGGTCCCGAAGGCGTACGAGCTCCGCGTGACCGTCTTCGGCACGAAGGTCTTCGCGGCCCGCCTCGACTCGGCCAAGGTCGAGGGGGCCGAGATCGATTGGCGCACGAAGGGCCTCGAGACCATCGAGCAATGGCGCCACCACGAGCTGCCGAAGCACGTCGAGGACGCGCTCCACCGGTATCAGGATGCGGTGGGTCTTCAATATGGAGCCGCCGACTTCATCGTGACCCCGGACGGCGAATACGTCCTCCTCGAGGTCAACCCGGCCGGCGAGTTTTTCTGGCTCGAAGCAAACCCCCCCCATCACCCGATGGTCCATGCCCTCGTCGATGTGCTCGTGGGCGTTCCGGGTGCGCGTCGCGTTTGCCCGTGACGGGGAGGGGAGCTCCCCGCCGAGGGCTCACGTCTCTTCGTCTTCGTCCACGACGCGACACGTCGGGCATTGCGGATCGCTGCCGTGCGCCTCCTCGTGGCCCCCGTCGTTGGCCGGCGCGTCTTGCAACTGGACACGCACGAACCCGATGATACACGAAGTCCGGCCATCCTCCTGCGACGGGGCATCAGGCCTCTCCAAATTTTCTGTGACGATTTCAGCACTCATAGGAGTTCCTCCTCCACATCCAATTCATCGCTCAACGAACCCTTTCGCGGCGAGCGCGTCGGTTCTGACAGACAACTGTCGTTTTTTTCCAAGGTTCACGGAACGAGCACGCGGAAGCTCGCCCAATCGCCGGAGGGGCTCTCGCGCGCCGCATCGAGAACGGCCAATCGAAGCACCTCGGCCATGTCTCGCGGAGACTCGCCGCCCTCGGCGACCCCGTAAAAACCGGCCATGACCACCTCGGCGAAGTGATCGTCCACGGGGCGGCTCGTCGCGACGACCGACGCGGCGCCCGCGACGACGAACGCCTGCCCGAGGCCCAATCCCTCCACGGGCACGTCGACCTCCGTCCGTCCCGTCTCACAACCGGAAAGAACGATGTGCCGCGGCACGCGGACCAGCGAGAGCACGTCCCCCAGGGAAAACTCTGCGCCGCCGGCGAGCGGCAATCCGCTCTCCCAGCCGTCCCGCCCCTTGAAAAACCCGTGACCCGCATAATGGAAGGCCGCAACGCTCGGATCCTCGAGCGCCCCGCGCAACGCTCCATGCGTCGCTTCCTTCTTGTACAAGCGCCGCACGCGAAGGTTACGTCGCTCGAGCCGAGATACGACAGCCTCGGCCTCGCGCCGCGCCGCGGGCAAATCGCCCCGCGTATCGCCGACGACCAGCACCTCCCCCGCCCCTTCCCCGGAAGCGCCGCCGAGCCCCGCGCCAGGCAAAGGCATATCCACGCCATACACGACCGGCAGCCGCGCGAGCAACGTGGCGTTTTTCCAGGGGAGCGCGTGCACGTCGATCCGATCGAGCGTCCCCTGCGATACCACCCGGATCCTCCGCGCCCGGTCGATCTGCGCCTCGAACGGCCCTAGCAAAATCGCAGCAAGCGCATCGGCGCGCGCCGATCGGTCCACGGAGCCGAGCCGCTTCGCCGCGATGCCCTCCCGCGTCCACGCAAACCCCGCCAGACCTCCACGAACGGGAAAATACGCGAGGACGAGCTCCCCCTCGAGGGGAGGCGGGAGCGTTTCGCCGCGGGCGGTCGTACCCGTCACGCCAATCGCACCCAGCGCCCCGTCGAGCTTCGCCTTGAGCTCGGCCTCTCGCACGCGCCGCGCCGCCAGGACCTCCGCCAGCTGATCGGCGGCGAGCTTCCAATCCTCCCCGGCCTCCGAGGCCAGAAGAAGCCGCTCACGCCGATACGCCGAGAGCACTTCCTCCCATTGCGCCCGCGCGGCGCTCTCTTTTCCCGCGATCCGGCTGCTCCATTGCAGCGCCGAGAGCATCTGCACGCGCGCCCGACGCGCCGCGAGGAGCGCCGCCTCGGGATCCACGTCGAGGAGCAGATCCACGTGCTCCAAGGCGCCCTCCTCGAATCGACCCAGAAATGCCGCACGCCCCTCGCCGAGCGGCACGAGCAAGCTCCACTCCCGGGAGATCGCTTCCGCCCGCGTATACGCGTCCGCGGCCGCGCTCGTTTGCCCGCGTGCAGCGAGCGCCCGCGCCCGCCCGAGCTCCGCGACGAACCTCCCCTCGGGCTCCGCCCCACGCGTCGCCTGGTCACGGAGGTCGTCATAAGCGCGGAGCGCGAGATCCGCGCGGCCCTCCGCCAGGAAGACCTGCCCCTCGATATCGACCCATTCGGTCGTCATGCGCGCGTCAGCCGCGGGGAACGTGCCGCGCGCCCGTGCGACATAGGCCCGCGCCTCGTCGCCGGCCCCCCGGGAGAGGCTCGCGTGGGCGAGGTTCGTGAGAACATTGGCGCGGTTGCGTGGCCTCGGGCAAGGACCACCTTCGGCATAAAGATCGAGCGCCCGCCCGAGCGCGGAGAAAGAAGTATCGAGCCTGGCCGCGTACGCTCCGCCGGCCCGCGCGATGAGGAGCGCATTGTAGCCGATATCATTCAAAAGCGACGCGCGCTGGCAGGGTTTCGCGGCTGGCAAGACCTCCTCGGCCCGCCCGAGCAGGGCCTCGGCCTCACCTGCCCGCCCAATTCGCTGCAAGACGTCCGCCTCGAGCTGCGTCACCTCGAGACGGAGCTTTTCGATCCCGAGCCGCTCGACGCCCTCGGCCGCCCCCCGCAGGAGCGAAAGCGCGCTGCGAAAATCGCCCGTCTCGCTGGCGAGGAGCGCCGCGTAATAAGCGGCCCAGGCCGGCCCCTCGGGATAACTCGGAAAAAGCAGGGCGATGTCTTCGAGCGCGCGCCGCGCCTCGGGGAAACTACGCCCGTGAAAGATATGGGTATACACGAGCGTCAGGCCATCGTTGGCCGCGTCGGAGACGCGCCCCTCGGCCCGATGCAACGCGATCGCGTCTTTCAGCCGGGTGATGGCTTTCGTGGGTTCGCCGCGGCCGAGATCCACGCGCGCGAGCTTGCTGAGGAGCCGCGCGCGCAAGGCTCGGCCGGGCTCGCCTTCGAGGGCGCGCGAGAGCATCTCCCCCGCGGCGTCGCTTTGCCCGCTCTGCCGCAAACGTTCGGCCTCCTCAAGGGGGCCTACCCGCTCCTCACGGCGGAAAAGCAGGCGAAACCGCGCGCGCGCCCCGTCCCGCTGGAGGGTCAAGACGAGCTCGCGCGATTCTTCGGGCAACCTCAGCCGGAGCCGCGCGCCGCCTTGCAAAAATGTCTTTTCATGGGCCAGGAAGGGGCGGCCGTCGACCTGGAGCGTGACGCCTGTCCCCGGCGGCGCCTTGGCCCATACGTTGATTTCCCCGCCCTCGCCGAGCTCGCACACGGGGCCACGCGAGACGGCGACGCACCCCGCGAACTCGACGAAGGGCGGCGACGCCGGCTCGACGGATTCACCCCGATCCTTGCCGAAAAGCAAGGTCGCCATCCCGAGCAGGGGTCCCAGAAACCAGCGTCCCAAACCAAACACCCACTCAATCGACGAGCAGGACGGAGCGCCGCAAAAGTGCCCATCGCGCCGGAGAATCGACTCGCAGCGCGGCCTCGGCATCCGCCGGCATCTCCCCGGGTCGCCCCACGACGAGCGCGATCTCCACCTCGCCTGCGGGTTCGTTCCGGAACAAGGAGCCTCGTTCGCCCTGGATATGCACCGCGCCTTCGGCCGAGATCTCCGCGCGTACGTCCCAGCGCCGCGCCTTGCCTCCGCGGACGAGATACCCTTCCGCCGCGATCGGCCCCTGGATACGCGTCGCGGGCCGCAACGTGAGATCGAGCGTGGAACCCGGCCCGAGGCGAATGGGCTCCTGGCCAGACGGAGCGCCCGGGTCGGAGCGCATCGGACGATCGCCGCCCGTGACGATCATGGCATACGCGGGCATGGGCTCGGGCGCGAAGGGGCCGCCGGGCAAAACAAATACAATCGCCGCGGCCGCGGCCAATGCAACGGCGACGAGGAGCGGCGCGACCAGCTTCTTCGGGAACAAGAGAATGACTTGCCCCGCCTTTGCCGACTCCGCCTTTGCCGGTCCCGCCTTTCCCTGCCCCTCCAAGGAGCGTGTGATCTGCTCTGCGAAGTCCGCCCGTCGCGCCTCTCCGATGGGCTCCGAGGCCTCCCACGCCTCGCGATGCGCCTCCGAGGTCTCGCCGAGCGCCTTCAGCTTCGTGGCCTCCTCCTCGGACAGGGTCTCCTCGATCCGGGCGGCATACCGCGGGTCACTCGCTGGATCTTGCGCTCGCGCAGCCGCGGCTATCCCTTTCCGGATCTCGTCGCTCATGGGGTCAGTCCTCTCCCTGTATGCGCCGCTCGGCCTCGTTTCCTGACGAAATTTCGGCGGCGATCTTGCGGATGAGCTTCATCAATCTGCTGCGCCACGCGTACACCGCGTCCGCCGTCATGCCCGTGATCGTACACACGTCCTCGGTCGACCGTTCATCGACGAGGAGCATGTAAAACAGCTCGAGCCCGCGGTCGTTCAGCTGCTCTCGAAGCCGCGCCGCGATCGCCGCGAGCATTTCCTTCGAGGCGATCTCGAGCTCGAGCCCGCCCGTGCGGTCGCTCGGCTCGATCTCCTCGTCGGGCGTCGGGTCTTCGGTCCAGGGGCTGCGGCGGCGGCTGCGGAAGATCGAGGCGACTTCGCGCTCGGTGAGAAGTCCAATGAAGGTGGGAAGGGCGCTGCCGCGCGCGGGATCCCATTGACGGAGCTCGCGGCCGCCATCGGCGAACAAAGCGAGAAAGACACTTTGCGCGAGATCGGCGACCTCCTGTCGCACGTCCCGGTTGCCGGAGGCGCGCCTTCGCCGGAGGAGCACGCGCATGACGTGCTTCTGGATGATGGGGGTGAGGGTATCGACGAGCTCCCGGATCGCCCGTTTGTCGCCCGTGACGGCGCGTCCGATCCGCTCGACCATCGCCTGGTTCGCGAGGGTCGCCTCGTCCGATGGGGGTCGCCGCGGCGGAGAGGCCATCAGACCCGTATAAAAAAGCTCCTCACGCCGGGCCAACTTTTCTGGCCGACCCGTGCGGGATGACGCGAGGAGCACCATGGGCGATATCAGTTGCAGTAGGGGTACGTCAGGGTATGCCCCCAGCCATTGGCCTGGGCGTAGGCCTGCGACATGCAGCTGTAGGTGCCGTTGCTGACCCGCGCCGAAATGCCTCGGCTGGAAGTCGTCGCGATCGAGCCGCTCACGCCGTTGGCCGTGGCGTAGGCGCTGAGGTAGAAATTGAAGCACGCGGAGTTGATGCTCGAATAGGCATAAGCGCCGGTGCCGGACGTCGGGCCCGCCACGAGGAAGTCGGAGCAGTTCCCGAGCCAGGCGCTGGAGGTGAAATACTCCGGGCGCAGGCCCGGCATCGAATCCTCCGCGGACTCCTCGAGCGACAGCTTCTCGAGGGCCTTCTCGGTCGCGTCGAGGTTCGCCCGGAGCACGTCGAGGTTCTTCTGCTGGTCCTCGCTGAGCTCCGCGCCCGACGCGATACTGGCTTCCTCCTGGAAGGCGACGAGCGCCTCTTCTTGCTGCTCTGCCATCCAGCGCATGCCGTCGACGCCGACGGCGTAATGCTCCACGGCGTCATTCGGCCGCGTCCGCTCCCACACGCCCTCCGTCACCAGGGTCCAGGCGCCGTTTTCGTCGTCCTGGGGCGCGAGGGCCTCGTTCCGGGTCGAGTCGACCTCCGTCCCATCGCCGGCGCAGCCGACGAACATCACGGAGCAGGCGAGAACAAAACACGAAGCAATCTTGGTGATCATGGTGATTTCCTTTTTATCTGCCGCGAGCTTTGGCCCGCGAGCTTTGGCGGTCTGATAGTGTGTTCGCGCCGAGCCGTGACGTTCTGACAGGACACGTCGTTTTTTTCAGCGCCGGGCGTCTCGCTCTTTTTCTTCGCGCCCCTGTCAGATTCCTGCGGGTCGCGTCGCATGAG
>JANMGF010001273.1:0-3273 GCA_031374535.1 Polyangium sp. (in: bacteria) | reverse complement strand
GAGGCGCTCTCCGTGTATGCGGCCGAGGTGGAGCGGGCCGAGGAGGCCGCGCGGCAGGCGGCCGAGGCGTGTGGGGTGAAGGTCGAGGTGCTGCGCGAGGCAGAGGCGCGGCGCGAGGAGGCGAAGCGGCCGAGCGAGAAGAAGAGCCGCGAGGCGGAGGAGGCCACGCCGGTGCAGGCGCCCGTGCGCCTGGGGCTTTGTCGTGTGCCGATGGATGTGGCGGTCGCGAAGGGGTGTCCGCTCGCGGCATCCCATCCGGCCGCGACGCCGATCACGCGCGAGGAGAAAAAAGCGCTCGCCGAGGCCGTGATGGAGGCGAAACGGTCCCTGGCGGAGGCGCGTAGCGCGCAGAAGGAAGCGGCTTCCGAGCACACGCGGCGGCAGCGGGAGCTCTCGGCCGAGCAGCAGCGGATCGCCCGGGAGCGCGCGGCCATCGAGGAGGTCCTTCGGCTCTACGGCTACATGACGGCGGCCGAGCGCGAGGCGGAGGCGAACACGGCGAGGCTCGCGGAGGTGACCGACGAGGTGAAGGCTTCGTCGGAGCGGCAAGCGGCGTTGCGGCGCGAGCAGGAGGAGGCGCAGGCGCGGATCTCGGAGCGGTTCCAGGAGGTCGTGCGTGCGCTCCTCGGCGATCACGTGGAGGCGCGCGTGGAGCTCAAGAGCCGAAGGCTCGAGCTACGCGTGGAGGACCGCGGCGAGCGGGATGGGGCGGCGATGCAGACGATCAAGCTGCTCGCGTTTGATCTCGCGGCGACGAAGCTCGCGATGGACGGCTTCGGCCAGCTCCCGGGGCTGCTCGTGCACGACGGGCCCCGCGAGGCGGACATGGATGGGCGGATCTACGAGCGTCTGTTCCTGTACGCGCGGCGGCTCGAGGAGATGTCGAACGGGGCGCCTGCGTTCCAGTACGTGGTGACGACGACGGCGCCGCCGCCGAAGGAGATGCAGAAGGCGCCGTACCTGCTCACGCCGCTGCTCGATGCGTCGAAGCCGGAGGGTCGGCTGCTCAAGATGGATCTGTGAGAGCCGGCCCTCTCACTCGTTGTCGAGGATGATTCGCTCGGGCGGCAGATCCCCGGGCTCCACGGGCGTGGTCGTCCCCGGGGGCAATGCGGGCGGGAGCGTGGGGAGCTCGGGCTGCACCGGCACGGGGCGGATCGGCGCGGGGGCTGCCGGGGCGTCGACCTCCTGGCGCGCGGGCATCTCGGCGCCGCGGGGACCACAACGGCCACCACGGCTGCCGACGGCGTCGTTGTAGTAGTTCACCGCGTCGACGGCGTGGCCGTTCGCGTCGACCTTGGTGGCTCGACCGACCGCCGTGAGCACGAGCCCGAGGATCTCGACGCCGAGGCCACCAAGCAGGAGCCCGGCCATGACGTCGGGTTTGTTCTGGTAGGCGAGGCCGGCCAGGCCGCCGATGCCACCCACGCCGAGGACGATGCCCGAGACCGTGAGCCCCACGGCCGTGTCGCCGGCGCTCTCGGCCGCGATGGCGTGACGCTCGGCGTCGGGCACGCACCCGACATAATCGGTGAGCCCGTCATAACGCACGCCCGTGGCGACGATCCCCTCGGGCGAATGAATCTGGAACTCGTTGTCGTAACGCAGGGTGAGCTCGTGCGGGGCGAGGACGCGCGGCTCGACGGCGGTGAAGCCGGATCCGCAGCCCGCGAGCACGAGCGCCGAGAGGCCGAGGGCACCAAGGGCGCCACGAGAAAGGCGTGCGCTCATTGCGCCATCTCCTCGACCGGCTCGGCCACGCAAGGGGATTCCGGCAGGCGGGCGAGGTCGTTGTAGGCATTGACCTCGTCAATCGCGGTGGCGACCTGACCTTCGGGCTCCGGACGGCTGAAGCCGAGACCCAGCGTGATGATCGGGAGCGTGAGCAGCGCCACGACCACGAGCACGAGCGCGGCCTTGCCCATGTCGCCGCCGCCGCCCCCGCCGCCGCTGCTGCCCCCGCTCCCGAGGGAGCTGCCGCCCGAACTGCCACCCTTGGAGCTACCGACGCTGGCGCTCGCCGGCACGCGGCTCACGGTGCCGCCGGTGGAACCGACGCGGCCGGATCCCACGATCACGAGGGGCGCAGGGCGCACGACGATCCAGGGGCGATAATAGATCACGCCGCGCGAGGAGCCGCCGTAATAGGTCGTATACTCGCTCGGGTTCGCTTGCAGGCCCCGGATGGCTTCGCTGCACCCCCTCCCCCCGTCGCCGCTGGGCATCGAGGCGACGACCTTGTCGTCATCCCACACGGCCCGGGCGCGGCCGTCCTTCGGCGCCACGTAGTCGGACGTGTAGCTGCCGCAACCCGACAGGATGCCGGCGGCCCCCGCGACGAAGACCACCTTCCACATGCTCGACGCGCGCTTCATCGCCATACGCGGCTCCTCCGCCATTTCTTTTTTTCGCACCCCCGCGCGCCCCCGTAAAGGACAATCTTCGGCGCCGCGCGCCCGCGTCCTCGCGAGGGGCGGCGCGCGGAACTGGCGTTCGTAGGGCCCATTCTTGTAGGATGCCGCCCTCCATGAAGCTCCGGATCGCTGGGCCCCGCGCCCGCGCCCTCCTCGCCGCAGGCCTCGCCTTAGGCTCCGCGCTCGCGCCCGCGCCCCTCCGCGCCGCAGAGCCCACGGCGAGCCCCGAGGCCAAGGCCGGGGCCCGCGCCGCCACCGAGAGCGGCACGACAGCCTTCAAGGAGTCGCGTTTCGCCGAGGCCGTCGACATGTTCCAGAGGGCCGAAGCACTATTTCACGCGCCCACCCACGTGCTCATGCTCGCGCGGTCCTACGTCGGCCTCGGCAAGCTCGTGCTCGCGAAGGAGGCGTACCTCTCGATCGTGCGCGAGGAGCTCGCCCCGAAGGCGCCGCCCGCCTTCAAGCGCGCCCAGATCGACGCGGAAAAAGAGCTCGGCGACCTCTCGCCCCGCATCCCTTCGGTCCAGATCACCCCGAGGCCCGCCGCCAGGAACCTGGTCGTCACGATCGACGGAAAGCCCCTGCCCGCCGCGCTCGTGGGCATCCCGAGCCCGGTCGATCCCGGCACGCACGTGCTCCGCGCCACGGCCGAAGGCCTGGCCTCGCCGGAGAAAAGCGTGACCATCAAGGAAGGCGAAAAAGCGTCGGTGGAGCTCGAGCTCGCCCCCGCCGCGATCACCACGAAAGCGCCCGTGGAGGCGCCCGTGGGGCCGACGCGTCCGCCGGGGGATGGGAAGGAGGCGCCGCCGGGGAAAACGAGCCCCGGGCGGGTCGCGGGGATCACGCTCTTCGGGATCGG